>DATAYF010000416.1:0-6037 GCA_036272735.1 Ktedonobacteraceae bacterium | reverse complement strand
AGTGGACAGGTTATGGTTCCATTTTATGATTGCCCTGGAGGGGCGAGACGCCCGACCTTGTTCGTCTGGGACTCCGTGAACCAGAGGGCGCCATCTGGTCCTGCCGTGATCCTGTAAGGATTGCTATGAGGAGTCGAGAGGGTGAACTGGGTGATCTTCCCTTGAGGGTGAACTGGGTGATCTTCCCTTGAGGGGTGATGCGCCCAATCTTGTTACTCGCGATCTGCGTGAACCAGAGGGCGCCATCTGGCCCTGCCGTAATCCCTTGAATAGCGCCATCGCCCGGCTCCTTGAACTGGGTGATCTTTCCCTGGACAGTGATGCGCCCAATCCGGTTATTGGCGAGCTGCGTGAACCAGAGGGCGCCATCTGGTCCTGCCGTAATCCCGGTAGGTTCGGCGTCACCAGTCGGGAGGGTGAACTGGGTGATCTTCCCCTGGACGGTGATGCGCCCAATCCAGCCAGGGCGGCGCATCCCGATTTGCGTGAACCAGAGGGCGCCATCTGGCCCTGCCGTAATCTCCCCAGATTCAATATGACCCGTCGCAGTGAACGTAAACTGGGTGGTCTTCCCCTGGACGGTGATGCGCCCAATCCGGTCAGGGCGGCGCATCCCGACTTGCGTGAACCAGAGGGCGCCATCTGGTCCTGCCGTAATTCCAGACCACGAAAGATTGCTAGAAGCCGACGGCAACGCAGTAAACTCAGTAAAGGCGGAGTGAGAAGAAGGCGCGCTTTCGCATCCAGCCAAGAGCAGAACACTGAGCAATGAGAGGAAGAAACAGGTCCTCCAGTCGAAACAGTTTCGTGGGCTCGCGTAGAAGAGAAGCATGGTTTCCCTTTCTGATGTTCACTATCTATCTGGAAAGGATGCCAATGGCAGAGCATGATTGTTCGTAGTCTAGCACAGAGATGCCTATTCGTCTATGAAGTACCTCTCATCTGGCCTTTTTTGGCTCTGCATGTGGATATGCCATTGCTGCGCTGTTTCGAGGTAACCAGCAATCGTCGAATCACCAAATCTGGTACGCAGTCAACCAGGTACGGTTGTGGATGGATCGCAAGTATTCCTGGCAAAGTGAGCGGCGCTATAGAAGTGGTAAAGTTTATCATCATTGTATCAAATATATAGAAAATGCCAGTTTTTGCAAATCATACGACCTCTGTATTGATGAGAACGTGCAGCTAATTATGACGATACATAAAGGAATGTTAATGGTTTCCGGAAACCATTAACATTCCTTTATGTATCGTGGAAAATAAGCAATCTGTGGCCTGACAAACTGCGAACGTCGCTTATGGGGCACGCGGTTGTCGTGCACTCAGCAGCAGAAAGCCCAGGATGCCGAGCACCACCAGGACGAGTCCGAGCAGGGCACGTCCCATTGGCTGGCCCAGGTCCAATATCGTCGGGATGTTGGCGGGGTTGTTATTCCTATTATTGTGTGCGGGCGCAATGCCTGGGGTCGCACCTCCACTTCGTGCCTGGGCTGTTGCGGTTTTTTCTGCCGACGGGTTAGGTTGTGATAGGGGGGTGTTCGGGTTATCACTATGCTGTATGTTTGGCGCTGTGGTACTACTACTGGTACCGGTCGTTGATGTACCATGCTGCCCTAAGCCGGGGATGACGCTGGAAAGTAAGAAGCAGATGCCAACCACGGCTGCCAACGTACTCATGACGCGCATCGTGGTGCGTAGGCCGCTGTTACGCCTCTGGTTGTTGCGCGCGCGTGTTGCTGCTATACGTTCGGGCAAGGAGGTGATCGGTGTCACGATACCATTGGCTGCATTTGCTGACAGCGTAAATGAGCGTGGCGCTTGTGGGGTCGGCAAGGCGTGCAGCAGTGCGACTGTCTGCTTGAGATCGGACAGGCGCGCCTGGCACTGTGCACATTGTTGCACATGCGTCGCGACCCGTTCTTGCTCATCAGTAGGCAACTGCTGGTCGAGCCATGCCGAAAGCTGTTCAGTTGTCAGATGCGAATGGTCTTGTGACACACGGATACTCCTACGTCTATTCGTTACTACCGGAGAGACGATAATTACGCGGTAAAAGTTCCCGGTGACGGTACAGGTAATCGCGTAGACGCGCGCGCGCCCGTGAGATACGCGAACGGACGGTGCCCAGCGTTGTCTGTGTTGTCGCCGCCACCTCATCGTAGGAAAGCCCCTCGATATCACACAGTACCATGGCTGTGCGCTGATCCAGGGGAAGTTCTTGTAGCCCGCTTTGCAACAGTTCTTGTAACTCCTGGGTGAGCAGGTTGGCTTCGGGGTTGTCTACGATTGCGGTGGTTGCCAGTGTATTGAGGAAACCCGCGCTATATTGCTCATCATCCTCGGCATCATTATCTAGCGACTCGACCGGGTGACGCTGTGTGCGCCGCCAATGATCATAGGCCATATTCGAGCCGATGCGCAAGAGCCAAGCGCGCAACGAGGAGCTGCCACGAAAGGTTTTGATGTGGCGGAAGGCCGAAAGAAACGCGTCCTGCGTAATGTCAGCGGCGATATCAGCATTACCAACGATACGATAGACGGTGCTATACACCTGCTGCTGGTATTGGAGAATCAACTGATTAAAAGCATCGACATCTCCGCGCTGGCTGCGGGCGATGAGTGTGACCTCGTCGTCCTGCGCACGTTGGCTCATTGCTCGCTCCTTCTCTCGTAGTGTTTTCGCTGCTATAGTAGCATAGATGCTCCCGTGGTGTATAGCCTATGCAATATATTGTGCAGGGCTTGTGAATTATTGCTGAGGGCAAGAGACTCCCAAATCTGATACGATAGACATTCCAAACCCATCTATCGAGAAGAAGGAGTCTCCAATGACCTATGCTACCGCACTGTAATTCACCTTGCCCTCATTGACGAGTGATCAGCGTCAGCAATTACTGCAAACCCGCCCATTGCTCAGCGTGTACGAAGCCTTTGCGAGCATCCCCGATCCGCGCTCCACGCATGGATTACGCTAGGAACTGGCCTATATGCTCACCTGCCTGGTCGCAGGTCTCCTCTGCAATGCGGACTCGACGCTGGCTATTGGCCAGTGGTGTCGCGACCAACAAGCTTTGCTCAAATGGCTGTTCGGGCCACGCCGCTTCCTGTGCTCATCCGATTCCCTGTATCGCAAACTCCTCCCCCGCTTAGATGCCGAGCAGATCGAATGGGCTCTGGCTGACTGGATACGCAGCACGCTGGTGGCTCAAGCAGAAGACCCGATTGCCCTGGACGGCAAAACGGTGCGCGGAGCCAGAACAGACGAGCAAGCGGCTCCTCACTTGCTCTCTTTCCGCACCCATCAGAGCCAGGAAACGCTCTTACAAGTCGCTGTGTCTGAAAAGACGAATGAGATCCCCGTTGCCCAGGCGCTCTTCACACCCAGAAAGATTTCATACAGTGCGTTGATGCCTTGGGTGGCAAGAGCGTTCTCACGGTCAAAAACAATCAGCCCTCGCTGTATGCCGACCTGGCTACCTATTTTGCTGATCCTCATGCATCCTCCATCCAGGATGCGACGCTTGATCTCTATCGCGGACGCGTCGAAAAGCGCTCGATCCGCGTCAGCATCGAAATGAATGCCTATCTGAAAGACTGGCCATTGGTTCAGCAAGTCGCTGAATTGACCCGAACTGTCACGGTTCGCGCGACTGGAAAAACGAGTCAAGAGGTGGTGTACCTGATTACGCCTCTGACTCCTACTGAGGCCAATCCGCAGCGCTTACTTGCCCTCGTCCGAGGGCATTGGAGCATTGAGAACTCCTCTCACTACGTCCGCGATGTCACCTTTGGAGAAGATCGTTCTCGTCTGCGTACCGGGTCCGCTCCTCAGATTTTGACTGCGCTCCGCAATCTTACTCTCACCCTCATCCATCGTTCTGGCTCCTCTCAGATTGCTGCTACCAGGCGTCACTTTGCCTCTCATCCTCACAAAGCTTTTGCTCTCCTCCTTCCCAAGAGGTTTTCTCAACAATAATTCACAAGCCCTGATATATTGTGCGGGACAATCGAAAAAGTCGTTAGAAGTGGGGGTTCTGAGCGAGAATGCGCTCGTTGATGAAGGGTGCGAAGTGCCCCTGGTAGCGCTGTTGCACGTCTGGCAGTTGCCAATCATTGCCGCTAATAGTATGGCGACAGGCAGCCGTTCCACACTGGCAGAGTTGATCAAGCTGCCACTGCGGTTCGACAGTGGTCAATGCATAGTCCAGCGTGAATTCCTCCCTTGGTGCAATGGCCCGTCGCGCGACAATCGTCACTTCATCTTGCAACCACAAATTGGAATCGCAGGAATGATTGATGGAACCGGCCATCGTTTCTGGTGCCTGGATGAGGTCGACAAGGTGCAGATGCTCACCAATCTGGGTGGCATTAAAACGCTCGGTGGTCGCGATATAAGCATGAAACTCGTCCTCGGTCATCACAGTTCCCCCAACAATTGCCACGGTTTCCCCTGCTTGCACCGGTCCACGTGCAAACATACCACCACCTTGAATTGCAGATGCGCGGATTTCCACCCGCGCATCATACCAGCTCGTTGCTCGATAAATTTTTTGAGACACAGCGCCCCTCTCCTATATTGTTGTTCTGCGACCGAAAAGGATGTGTCCTAATCGAGGCGTTCCCATACTCCTGATCGATTGAGCCAGACATAGAGGCGAGCTCCAGTAGCGAGCAATATGATTGAGCCTAAATTAAAACCATGAAATATGAGCGCGAGTATGAAGTTGAGCACAATATAACCAGCAACCAGGAAAAAGCCCCATTTTTTCCAGGCCAGCAAGGCGCTGATTCCGACGATACCACCAATACCCATCAGCGTAAAGATAAGAAATATAGATGGTGGTACGTTTGAATTTATCACGGGCGCGCCTAAAAATGCCAGGGCATTGACGATGGTGAAAATAGCAAAAATTACCAGATTAGCGATAAGCCAGATTGTTACACGCGTACTACGTTTTCTTTCCGGCTTAGGATCGGCAAGCGCGGGCGCGATAGGAAGCGGCATGCCCATTCTAAAAGCCTGGGGCTGCTCATTCATAAATCGAACGTGTAGTTGTGAGTTGTCGGGCAGCGTGAACGCTTTTCCCATCAATCGCTCTTCAATTGAATAGAATTGTCCAAGGTGCGAACCGTTCAATAGAATATAGGCTGGCTCGTTATCGGACGCCCATTGAACCTGAACACGGTAATTTCCTGTAGGATCGAGTGCGAAGTTTTGAACTGCCATATGCCCTCCTTGGCATGATGTAGTAATGATAAAGAATATAGAAGTGTTGCTTATTATATTGAACAAGCACAGCAGTAAGAGGCCGCGCGCGTGGTGGCAATGTGGTTGAGTTTTCTTACTCAAAGTTATGCTTTCTCAACACTGCGTCAACAATAAGAAACATCCATTCCGTCTTTGCGTTTGTGTTGCCATTGCTTGATAAGCTTTGCTACTTTCGTTAATGTCTAATTAGATACAAAACTAAATTGTAGTGAAAAGGATTTTGCATGTCTACCTCTACTTCTTCACCGCCAGCGGCCTCCAAACGTTCATCGTTATTGATTAATCGGGATTTTGCGCTGCTCTGGTTTGGACAGAGTATCTCAATCATCGGCGATTTCTTTTTTGTGACGACGCTGATTTTGTGGGTGACAGGGCAGCTAGCCAGGGGGCAATCCTGGCTGACGCTGGCCGTTATTGCTGTAGCGATCTCCAGCGCGATACCTACCCTGCTCTTTGGGCCATTCGCTGGTGTGTTTGTTGATCGCTGGGATAAGCGCCGTACCATGCTGTGCATGGATGCTTTGCGTGCATTGCTCGTGGCCTGTTTCCTCCTGCTGGTGATTGTTGTTCCCCGCTTCATGCATCAGCAGCGTGCTGATCTCTAGCTGTTGTCTGGTATTTATGTCGTTAGCGTCTTGATGAGCATTTGCTCGCAGTTTTTTGGTCCATCGCGTATGGCCTTGATTGGCGATATTGTTCCTGTAGAAGAGAGGCCGCGTGCTATTAGCTTACTGAGCTTGAGCTTTAATATTGGTTTGTTGCTCGGTG
>DATAYF010000415.1:0-4861 GCA_036272735.1 Ktedonobacteraceae bacterium | reverse complement strand
GATGTAGGGTGACGGCCTGCGGCCATCACCCTACATCACTCCACAACCAGAGGGATAAAGAAAAAACCTCCACCCAACTGTTGCCCAATTTAGCGCATTTTCCCCAGCAGGGCACGCGCAATCAAAATGCGCTGAATCTGGTTGGTGCCCTCAAAAATTTGCGCCACCTTCACATCACGCATGTAGCGCTCCACAGGATAATCGCGCACATAGCCAGCGCCACCGAGGATTTGTACCGCGTCGGTGGTTACCGCCATCGCGGAGTCGGTTGCGAAGCACTTTGCCATCGAGCTATACATGCCCGCCTGCTGACCCTCGTCGAGCTTGTAGGCGGCTTCGTACACCAGCAGACGCGCGGCCTCGATCTTCATTGCCATGTCGGCCAGCATAAACTGGATGGCTTGAAAAGTAGCAATGGGCTTGCTGAACTGTTGGCGCTCTAACGCGTAGGCGCGGGCGGTCTCGAACGCGGCCTGGGCCACACCAACGGCTACCGCACCGATATTCACGCGCCCGCCATCCAGCGTCGAGAGCGCAATCTTAAAGCCCTCACCCTCCGCGCCAATCCGATTGGCGACGGGCACATGGCATTGGTCGAAGATAAGCTCGCGGGTAGGTGAGGAGTGCAAACCCATCTTGCGCTCGGTCTTGCCAAATGTGAAACCGGGCGTATCTTTCTCGACCACGAAGCAACTGATGCCATGTGCGCTACGACCCGGCCTGCTACGCGCCATAACCAGGTAAATATCCGCCTCGCCTGCGTTCGTGACCCACGCTTTTGCGCCTTGCAGGATATACTCGTCGTCCACGCGTTCGGCGCGACATTGCAGGCTGGCAGCATCGGAACCGGCCTCGCTCTCGCTGAGCGAAAAGGCTCCCAATAACGCGCCCGTAGCCAGCTTCGGCACCCAGCGCTGACGTTGCTCCTCGCTGCCGAAACGGGCCAGTGAGCCGGTAATCATATTGTGGACCGAGAGACCAACGGCGGTCGCCATATCGCCCTGCGCCAGCGTCTCGTAGACCAGCGCGCCAGTGAGCCGACTGAGCATACTGCCCTCGTACGTTTCGGGCGTCGTCATGCCAGTCAGGCCAAGCTCGGCCATTTTGCTATATACATCACGCGGAAAGTGGT
The DNA here is from genome assembly GCA_036272735.1 of Ktedonobacteraceae bacterium. Classification (GTDB taxonomy): domain Bacteria; phylum Chloroflexota; class Ktedonobacteria; order Ktedonobacterales; family Ktedonobacteraceae; genus DATAYF01. The sequence goes on along the minus strand of DATAYF010000415.1, from coordinate 3,729 downwards.
ATTGCTCATCCCAGTGTTCCGCGTGGGGTGTGATTTCTTGTTGCGTAAAGCGACGGACCATGTCGCGAATAGCCATCTGCTCGTCATTGAGATCAAATTTCATCGAATTCTCCTTCTGCCAGATACCACAGTGGTGCAGCCATATTAGTGGTAGCACATCAGGATGGCAATGTGCAAGGGGAACACGAATCCCCATCCAAAAGAAACGGGTGAGGTGGTGGAACCGCGTATAGTCCGGTTCCACCACCTCACCCGTTTCTTTGCAAGCGACCGCAGGCCGCCAACCTACTCAATAAATACAACTACTTCAATGTATTTACCAGAGTGGCACCGAAGACAGTGCTTCGTCAGTATCAATACTGACCGAGCCACCACCGGCAAGACCATACTGCCAGATGAGCGTATGACCGGTAGTCCCTTGACCACTACAGGATAACCTTGCTGGCGCAAACGTGGGAGCATTAGATCTGGCCGTTAGACCTATGGACTGCTCATCGGAATGTAAGATTGAGTTACCGACAGCGGGGTTGTCGCCCACGGCTGCACAGAAGGCATTATTGAACTGGCTGCTACCTGTATACGGATTCTCGTAATACCCAACGGCGTAGCCCGCTCCCGCAATGGTTGCATACCAGCCTTCAATGAAACCAGCGTCTACAGCCGAATTGCTCTCGATATCATCGATAATAACGGTTCCTGCTGGAATACCCAGGGCATGTGCTTTCGCAAGAGCATCGTTGGCATGGGACACCCCATTGCCGTAACCAACATCACTGCCAAAATCAGACTGAATAGGCAGAATACGCATACCCTGACTGTGGATATAGGCAGCTTCGGACGCATTCATCGGTGAGAAGGATATTGCATCCAGGTAACGGCCGACAAACTGAGGCGTACCATAGCTTCCCTTGATCTGGTTGAGGAACGATGGCGTGATGAAGCTCACGGCATCTACACCCCAAAGCGTCGTGCCCGACGACGCTGGCGACGAGTTCAACCTGGAATACGAGGCTGCATTAGCGTGGGTAGCAGGCAAAATAGCGGCGAGACCAACTGCAATGCTTAATGCAAGAGCAAAGAGACAATGAAATCCCTTGTTGCGCACCATGCGTTCTACTCCTTTTGTGCAAAAAATAAAAAACGATAGGAACAAAGCGATATTAATTACGGATACCTCAACAAATATCGCTTTAAATTAAAGTGCAATCATTCTATGAATTGTGGTTAGAAAATAGCACTTCAATTAGTGAAAGGATAAGCTATAGATTTATACTTGTAAATGTATAGCCATCTATATACCCATATTTCCTATTCAGAGAAGAGGAATAAAGTGCAGCTTTTATCGAGAGAAGAATATCGAGATGAAGGGGAATGTATGGGGCAATTTCTAGACAAACCAGAAAAGCGGCAAGGAGAGTGTTGAAGCAAGCACAATCAGAATAGGATAAGGATCCTGGCAAAACTCCTGGTGGTTATTGCGCAGGAACAGCGACGCGCTACACCGCCTGCCACACCTGGATCGTGCGATCAACGCCAGCAGAAGCCACGCGACTGCCATCAGGCGACCAGGCCACTGCGTTCACATACCCACCATGACCGTAATACGTAAAGGTGGGGACCTTCTTCAGCACCTCCCACACGTGCACTGTCTTATCGTTGCTGCCCAGCGCTAGTAGCTTGCTATCAGGCGACCAGGAAACCGCATTAATGGCCCCGCTGCTATTCATGGCCTGCGCAAACAGGACATTGCCCGCAATGGAGTGCCAGACAAAGGCCCAGTGATCGACCCCACTAGAGACCAGGTAGCGTCCGTTAGGCGACCAGGCCAGGTCAGTGATGGCACTACTATGACGGGTCAGCAGTTTATAGTCCTGGCGATGACCGAAAATCTGGTTCAATAGAGAACGCTTCTGCTGCTCTTTGAAGGGTTCCCATACATGTACCTTGCGGTCCTTGCCACCGGAAGCCACACGGCAACTATCGGGGGTCCAGGCCAGCGCCTGCACTTTATCGGTGTGCCCACGATAGGTGTAGAGCAGTACGTGTGAGCTCGCATGCCAGACCTGCACGGACTTGTCCTCACCAGCGGAGGCGATATAGGCCCCATTGGGCGACCAGGCCACCGCGCTTATCTTCCCCATATGCCCGTGATAGGTGTAGAGCGGTTTCCCACTCGCCACCTCCCAGATTTGCACAGTATGATCATCGCTGGCCGTCACCAGATGTTTACTATCAGGCGACCAGGCCAGGGCATTGACGCGTTCGCGGTGCCCCTGGTAGGTCAACGCGTACGTGCCGTTCGTCGCGTCCCACAGTCGTATCGTTTTATCATAGCTGGCCGAGGCCAGATACTTCTTATCGGGCGACCAGGCCACCGAGGTCACACGACCCGTATGACCACAGCAAATATACAGCATATTGGCCTGCGGGCGCACCTTGAGCGGCGCGGGCTGACGTGGCTTACGCGGCGCGGTCGGAGTCTGGGGCGGCAACGGGGGCAGCGTTGCGGCAGGCGTTCGTACAGTCGTTGTAGGGGTGGGAGGGACAACAGGCGGCAAAGATGCTGAGAGCGAACTCGCCGAGAGCGCGTAAATAGGCATGGTTGTTTGCGGCCGCACCTGGCTCACTATACGTTGCAGTTCCTGCATCACCACCATCACATTCGCAGGGCGTTGGCTGGCATCGATGCTCACCATCTTCATCACCAGTGTATCGATGCCGCTGAACGCGAGCGGTGCGCTGAGCTGCATAGGTGCAAAATGGAACGGTGATTCGGAGGGATCGTCACTCGTTAGCATCTGGTGCAGGGTTGCGCCGAGGCTGTAAATATCGGCGCGGGCGGTTGTTTGCGACTTACCGTATTGTTCAGGCGCGGCATAGCCCGAAGAACCAAGCGCTGTCGTATCTTTCGATTGGCCCGGCTTGAAATGGCGTGCGATACCAAAATCGATCAGGTACAGGTGTCCAGCAAGCGTCAGCATGACATTAGCAGGCTTCAGATCGCGGAAGATAATCGGGGGTTGACGATGGTGCAAGTAATCCAGTACCGAGCAGAGTTGCAGGCCAATCGCCAGCACGTACTCGCCAGGCAATTTACGCCCATTTAACGTCTCCAGGCGTGCTTCGAGCGTATCACCTTCGATAAAGTCCATCACCAGGTAGTAGCGCCCATTCTCGCTAAACTGCTCGTAGATGCGTGGAAGATTGGGGTGTGTCAGGCTTGCCAGCATGAACGCTTCACGTTGGAAGGTCGCGGTGGCGGCGCTGAGTTCTTGCGCATTGAGATGGTTCTGGCTCATCTCTTTGATAGCAACCAGGCGATTACCAAACTGGGTATCGGTCGCCTTGTAGACGGCCCCAAAGCCTCCCTGCCCGCTCTGGTTAAGTACGACGTACCGTTGCTTGAGGATGTGATTAGCACGCAACGAACCGGTCAGTGCGGAAACGGTGGGACGGGTTTGAGAAGCGCCATGCAGCGCTTGCCCACACACTCTACAGAAGGAAGCCTGAGCGCGATTGGCCGCACCGCAGCGATCACAAAAAAAAGAAGCCGGAAAAGCCATGAATGCCTCTGCTAGCTACATCTACTCGTGCCTGTCATATATAGTACATTAGTACAACACGAAGCAATTGTCAAGCTTTTGGGAAAAAAGAGAACGCAACTGTTTCCAAAGAAGGTGGGAAAAAGGGCTCAACCGTGGGCAAGGTATCACGCTTTCGGGCTTCTTG
>DATAYF010000414.1:0-3823 GCA_036272735.1 Ktedonobacteraceae bacterium | reverse complement strand
CTCGGGTCGCCAGGGTTTGGGCCAGCACCGCGTCCAGGTGGTCGGCCAGCCAGGACACGCGTGCAGTTTTGGCGTAGGCATGCAAGGCATATTCAGAGAAGCCTGACTTTTGCCGCAACGCCGCGAAGGCGGCTTGCCGCTCTTGCTTGTGGGAACGAGGGATGGCGCGAGCAGCTTGCCAGGCCGGATCGCCCCGCATGCGACGCAAGCGTTTTTGTCCTTCGGAGAGCAGCGCATTGTAGAGCTGTCTGCCGGCTTCCAGGTGGGCACGCAGGCGTTTGGCCTGCCCTTCGTCGACGACCAGAGGCAATTCGAGCAGAAAGGTCGGGGTCTGCTGGCTTTGCTTGCTGGTCTCCTGCCTGGGAGTGGTATGCTTCGTGCGCTTTGGGTGCTTGGGGTGCTGCCGTGCCATCCGCCTGCCTTTCTGATAGAAGAACGTCCGTTCTAATGATAACGAATCGAGGAGCACGTGTCAAGCGGTCCAGGGCCTCGCGCCCCTCCCACACAAGGAACGGCGCTTCATCCCCCGCTTGAAATACGGGGGCTTTCGCGCTCGGCTCTCTGTAACGAGGAAAAATATATGGACCAGCATTCATTCTCAGCTTCGCAGCAGGCCCAGGACGCGGCTTCTAAAAGCAAGGCGCACGAAACAGGCCCCTCTGACAGGCAGGGCCGATTGCGCATCGTCGTTGACCTTAATCGTTGCCAGGGCTACGCGCAATGCTGCTTTCTGGCCCCTGACGTTTTTCGCTTGCACGGAGAGGAAGCGCTCATGTACTATCCAGAGCCAGATGTGTCCAGGCGCGAAGAAGTCTTGCGCGCCGCCGCATCCTGTCCCGTTCAGGCGATTCTTGTCGAATCTTTAGACGTTCGCAAGGACGAGTTGAAGGAAGGACGACACGATGCTGAACACTGATACGGCATCGACTGCCGCTCGCATGGTGATCGTCGGTGCCTCCCTGGCTGGACTGCGTGCGGCAGAGAAGCTACGTGCCGATGGCTTTCGTGGGCAACTGACCGTCATCGGCGATGAACCGTACGAGCCGTATGATCGTCCTCCCCTCTCCAAGCACGTACTGACCGGCTGGGTACCAGCGGAACGCACTGCCTTACCACGGCTACGCACGCTGGATGTTGCGTGGAAACTCGGCGTGCCTGCTGTCGGATTGGATCTTTCGGCAAAACATGTTCGCCTGGCCGATGGTCAGGAAATCGATTTTGACCGCTTGCTTATTGCTACAGGGACACGGGCCCGACCCTGGCCGAACGAGGTTGAAGCCGCTCTCGATGGCATGTTTGTGCTGCGCACTCGTGATGATGCAGGCCAGTTGCGCGTGAAACTGACCGCGCGGCCCCGGCGTGTGCTCGTCATTGGTGCGGGCTTCACCGGCTCGGAGATTGCCTCTGCCTGCTGCGAACTTGGACTGCCGGTCACAGTGGCCGAGCGCGGCCCTTCCCCGCTCGTTGGAGCGCTTGGTGGGGTGATTGGCTCAATCGCCGCGGATATGCAGCGTCAGCATGGCGTTGATCTCCGCTGTGGAGTGACTGTGACCAGGCTGGAAGGGGATACAGCCGGGCACTTACAACGGGCCTACCTCTCTGATGGTAGCGTGCTCGGTATAGATGTCGCGGTTGCCGCCCTGGGAGCTGTGCGTAATAGCGAATGGCTGCGCAGTTCGGGGCTGGCGGCTGGCGATTGGGGTGTGGCCTGTGACGCGGGCTGCCGTGCATTTGATGTGAATGGCATCGTGACCGACGACATTTTTGTCGCTGGCGATGTGTCACGCTTTCCTCACCCGCTCTATGACTATCAGTTTATGGCACTTGAGCACTGGGGCAACGCGGTTGATCAGGCGGCTGTTGCCGCTCACAACATGATCAGCCCAGCATCCAACCGGCGCCCGCACGTCTCCGTACCGGCTTTCTGGTCCACCCAGTTTGCTGTGAATATCAAATCGGTGGGTGTGCCAACCTTTGCCGACGAGGTCGCTATCGTACAGGGGGCGGTCGAAGAACGCCGCTTCATTGCTGCCTATACCCATAAAGGTCGTATTGTCGCGGCCGTCACATTTAACCAGGCCAAATGGCTAGAGTTCTATCGCGAGCTTATCGAGTCGGGAACCATGCTGTCGAGCCATATGCGTACGGTTGACGGGCATCAACAGGTAAAGCCTGTCCTGGCGAAATTCCCTAATCCTGCCCTGCCAACGCATGGGGCTCAGGTCGTGCTGACCGGCCACACTCCCAACGAATTGCGCGCAACCTATAGAACTCCACACCTCTAGCCAGCAAGCGAAGAAGCTTTGATGAACAAGGCAGAAGGAGAGTTATGATGTCGCAGGAAACCTTGCTTCAGCAAATCGTTGATTATCGCAAGCGTGCCAACCCGTATCCTCTCTACGCCGAGCTACGCAAGACGCCAGTATCGCGGCAGAGCGATGGAACCTACGCGGTCAGCACCTATCGAGAAATTGTCGCGTTGCTTCACGATCCGCGTGTCAGTTCAGATCTTCGCAACCGTTCACTGCCCATTGGAGCGGACTCACTTGCCAGTCAGGGAATGGATGGAGGATCTGCCCCGTCTGCCCTTGACCAGCCCCAACAGTTTTCACCCAGCTTCCTGATGCTTGATCCATCCGAGCACGACCGTTTACGCCGCCTGGCCATGCGGCAATTTGGTCCGCCCCATAGCCCCGGTCGAGTGCATGATATGCGCCCCGATCTCATTACCATCGTCGATCGTTTGATCGATCAATTTCAGGGTCAGCGCCAGGTCGATATCGTCGACAGCTTTGCTTATCCATTCCCGGTGACTGTGATTTGCGAACTGCTCGGGGTGCCGCGCCAGGATGAACCTTGCTTCCATGGCTGGGCGGATGCGATTGCCAACATACTGAACGCGCTTGTGAATCAGGCAGCGCGTGAGGAGCTAACGCGCAAAAGCATGCAGGCGCACCAGGAACTGGCTCACTATATAGCAGGACTGATCGAAATGCATCGCAAGCAGCCAGGCAAAGATATGTTGTCCGGGCTGGTGACCGACGCTGGCCCCGATGGCCAAATGTCTCAAGGCGACCTGATAGCAACCTCAATCCTTCTGCTCATCGCTGGCCATGAAACAACGGTTAATCTCATTTCTAACGGTGCGCTCACGCTGTTGCGCCATCCGGCTATCCTTGAACAATTGCGCCGAGAACCAGATCTCATTGTTGGTACGGTCGAGGAACTACTGCGTTATGAGCCTCCGGTTCAGTTGGTTCCGCAGCGTACGCCACTGGAAGACATCGCTATCGCAGGTATGACCATCCCAAAGGGCGTGCCTCTGACGCTGGTGCTTGCCGCGGGGAGCCGTGACCCGCAGCGCTTCTTAGACCCGGAACGGTTCGATCCATGGCGCAAAGACAATCAGCATCTAGGTTTCGGCAGTGGCATCCATAACTGCTTTGGCGCACCGCTGGCCCGCTTAGAGGCGCAGGTGGCACTGAATGAGTTGTTTCGCCGCCTGGAAAATCCTCGACTTGTTATGGACCCGCCTCCTTATCGCCAGAATCCGGTCCTGCGTGGACCACGCCAACTCCTGATCGAAGTGGATGGCGTGAGAAAATAAACTATATAGATGGGTATATAGCTATTCCTTCATCTCCTGCTGGCGTTCGCGTCTTCCCCACAGGTAGAAGATCACGGTCAGCAGGATGATGATGCCGAGGGTGACGAACTGCGTCGTTTCGTAGGTCAGGCGCGAAACGCCTGCGCTCTGAATGACGCTGCTGGCCGGAAACAGCAGAAAGTAGCTCACGAGGATCGTGAAGAACATCGAAAGGAT
>DATAYF010000413.1:0-2853 GCA_036272735.1 Ktedonobacteraceae bacterium | reverse complement strand
GTGATCGACACGCCGCAGGCCACCCATATTCGCTACCGCGTCCGGAGCTAGCACCAGTCGAGAAGCGGCACCTTCGCTTCACCCCACATGAGAGGAAACATGATCCAATGAACGAAAACGAAGAGAGAGCCAAAACTATTCGGATCTTCCGCAAAGTTGATGATTCAGAGCTGGGCTTCCCTTTGAGGTTTTTGCTAGGCCCGCCGAAGCACTCGCTTCCGCAGGATCTGGAAGCTGCCCCGGCCATACATTTGCCTCTTCAAGAGCTTCAGGCGATGCACCTGGCCCTCAACCTGGCCATTGCTCCACTCCAGAGTGAGGCCAGCTTTCACCGCATCGTAATCCTTCTTTAATCCGTTCGCAAAGCTCTGAAGTTCTGTCACGCCTTGTTGCTCGACTTGGGCCAGCCACTCATCCAGCTTCTCGCCCTGCCGTTCGCGCAGCATCGTGGTAAATTTCTGGATCAGTTCATATGTCTGGGCAATCTGTGTATCGGACTGACAGAGCTGCTCCAGACACGTTTTTTGCCATGCCAGGCGCTGCTCTTCTTTAAACGTTATCCAATGGGCTACCTGGAGGGCAGTCGGGGGGCGCTTTTTCTTGACTTCCTCCGGCTTGACCAGCGTTTCATCCGCTGGTTCGACCGACTTGAAACTGCGAGCGGCGCCTTTCTTCGCACGCAACGGAGCCACAAAGCGGCCAACAGCCGTGTCGGAACCGGTATATCCTTGCTCCGTGATTTCGCGATACATTTGTTGGGCGCTTCTGCATCCCTCATTCCATCTGCGGATCAGATAATCTTTGTAAGGGCTGAGCAGCGTGTCCCGTTGTCGATAAATGCGTGTTCGTGCTGGTGGCTGCTTCATTTGGAGATAGGTATAAACCGTCTGGCGGCTCAACCCAAGCTGGCGCGCAATGTTGGCCACATCGATCTTTTTCGCTGCCAGATCGTGAACCTGGTGATAGCGTTCAACCCGCTCCTGGTGGAGCTTCTGACTTTTTTCTTCCATCCGTTCGGTCAGGCCCGTATGCCAGGGAACGGCCTCTGGCTGCACCGCGTCCTTGGATACATCTCCAGCGACCTGCTCTACAAGTGACTTGAGTAGGTCTTGTTTACCGAGAAAGAAGTCTTGCATGGTATCACTGAGGTTGGACAAAAGGTGCCACCGATCGGCCACTTGCTGGGCCTGAGGTGCTCCTTGCCTGGCTCCATCCGAATAGGCTCCTCCCCGATCGCGGCTGACGATTTCTACTCCTGGATGAGCTTGTAGCCATTTTTTCAGGGTCTCGGCCTCGCGGTCAGGCAGCAAGTCGATCGGCACTCTCCGTTCGAGGTCGATTAAGATCGTTCCGTAGGTTTTCCGTTTACAGAACGAAAAATCATCAACGCCGAGCACGCGAAGCGTCGGCGCTGGCTGCTCTGTTTGTGCGTGAATGAGCCGTAACAGGGTATCAGGGCTGGTTGCGAGGCCCATACCTGCCACCAGGCGCTTGCCTGCTTCCCCGCCTAGCGCAAAACCAATGAGCGTGAAGACATCCATGAGCCGCGCCGTGCGCCGGGCGTAGGGCGCCACCACGCTGGGCAGCCTTTCTGTGAAAATCTGGCGCGCACACTCCGGGTTAGAGCAGAAAAAGCGGCGTACATGCAACTCCAGATGGACCGCACAGCCCATCCAGGGCAAATCTGCGACCGAGCGCACATAGCGCGAGTGTATTTGTGGGGAACGTCGATGACAGAGAGGGCATTCCGCCTCTTCCGAAGTCGTCGTTACTACAGCAGTAATCGCTGTTTCGGAGGCATCAAGGAGTTTCAAATGCAAGCAGGTGGGATCGGGAAGCAGTATTGGTTTTGCCATCGAGCATCAGGTCTCCTTCCATCCAGTTTCACAGAGGCATGAGACAAGCATACCAACCTTTCCGTCAGATGGCAAGGAATGCAACCAAACCATTTTTCAAGAGTAGCAAATGTGGCAGAGATGGAGTAGAATACCATGAGCTTACTCATGGAAGGTCAAGATCACCAGAGAACGAAAGGCGCCCAACAAACGTATGCGTATTTTTGAGAACCCAGAAGACGAAGCGCTCCAGTTGTCCAGGGAAGAGCAAGTCCCCCTTGCGAAAGAACCGCGCATTTCGCCATGGACTGAACTGCTTACCCCTGCCCAGAAAGAAGCACTCCCTTTAGAAACGTTTCCCATCATTGAGGATTTTGAAATGATTCTTCTCCCATGGCCAACCTGGCAACCCTCGTGGCGGAAACAGTGGGGATACCATTTTGGCTTCTTCAGTCAACAGCAGGGGTTGCTCGCGTGCTTTGGCTTGTCGGGCCATGCGGTACTGGAGTACGATCAAGAAACGTTCCGCATTCCCTTGAACTTTTGGGATTTAGAGCAAGCCTGGGAGCAAGTCATCTTCGAGAAAGGGGAATATGTTTACATTCTTGAAGGTGATGCCGACGATCATACCTGCGGGTATCACTGTTGGTTTCGCGTGAGAAAAGAACGCTACCTCGCAGAATGGCAATTGGCTCTTGAGGCTTGTCGTCGGATCATGCGTCAAATGGAAGGAAAGTGATGCTCTCTTCTCAGGCACCGACCTCAAAAATGTCTGTTTCATCTCAATCCGAGTTTTACCACAAATCTCGTTGGACTACTCAATGGCTCATCCCTGATCGAGAGAACAGACGTTCTTCATCAACTTTGCGGAAGACCCTTAGCGTCTTGATGAGCATTTGCTCGCAGTTTTTTGGTCCATCGCGTATGGCCTTGATTGGCGATATTGTTCCTGTAGAAGAGAGGCCGCGTGCTATTAGCTTACTGAGCTTGAGCTTTAATATTGGTTTGTTGCTCGGTG
>DATAYF010000412.1:0-6212 GCA_036272735.1 Ktedonobacteraceae bacterium | reverse complement strand
ACGGCGAATGGCTTTGGCATCGGGAGCCAGTTCTGCGCAGAAGACCTCCAAGCTCGCCTCCCCTTCCTGGGGGAAGAGGGCCAGGGTGGAGGGACCAAGGTCACCGCCAACGATACTCGTGCCAACTGTGTGCTTCTTCTTCCGGTGGGGTTTGCCCTCCAGGGCTAGTTGCACAAAGTAGCGGTCGCCCTGGGCATCAGCTCCGGCCGCTTTGGGGCTACTGGTGGGGCGTTGGATGAGGCGAGCGTACTTGATGCGGTGCGAGAGCCCATGTGTCACCACTTCATCCTTCCAGTCGATGAGGGCGGGCAACTGATCTCCGTTCCAGAGCAGATACCCTGCGTTTCCCTCCTCGGGTGGTTGCAGGACGAAGCGGAGGCTCGTGTCGTTGCGCTTATTCTCGACGCTGGAGAAGCCGCGTCCTCGGCTCCTGAAGCGCACCCGCTTTCCTTTTCCCAGGCAGACGCGGTTGAGCGCGCGATAGGCACGGCTAGCGAGGGTTTGGGCCAACACGGCCTCGATATGCTCGGCAATCCAGCCCACACGCAGATGTTTGACCGCTTCATGCAAGGCCGCCTCGGTGAAGCCAGAGGTTTTGCGCAAGGCGGAGAAGGCGGCGCCCCGTTCGGCTTTTTGGGTGCGAGGAATGGTACAAGCCACGTGCCAGGCAGGGTCAGCGCGCATGCGACGCAGGCGCTTTTGGCCTTCGGAGAGGATAGCATTGTAGAGCTGGCGGGCGGCTTCCAGGTGGGCACGCAAACGGGAGGGTTGCCCTGCATCGACGACCAGGGGCAGTTCGAGCAGGAAGGTCGGCGTCGCAGGCCGCTTCTCCTGCTGTTCCTTCGGCATCCGTGGTCCCCGGCATTTCTTTGGCATGCCCGCTCCTCCTTCAATCTCGTACGTGCGATCGATCCTCGCACGTCTATTGTACCAGAGAGTCGGGAGGAACACAAGTTCTAGAAAGCTGGCTTTTTCCGCTCCTCACGCTCACGCGGGGGTGGCGATTCATCCCCGACATCAATGACCGGGGCTTTCTCGCTACGTTCTCTGTAAAATCCATCGGCAGTTCTCCATCAAGAGTATTGATCCTTTCGCTACGCGAGAGCACATGATCTGGTGTTATCGCTTCTTGTCGACGGATCTTGCGCTAATTCGCTGGAAGGATGTCCTTTTCAGATCATGCCTGTTCGTCGTATATATAAAGAAGGAATGCTTAGCATCCTTTGATAGAGAAACTTCAAGAATGGAAAGAATACTATCATGAAATACGTGCTTTTGTTTTGCGCTGCTTCCCAGGATCTGGAAGCATGGCAGGCGCTGTCTGATGAGGCTCGCGCCCACAAGCGTGCGCGGGCCAGTCAGTGGATAGCCGAACACAGCGCTCAGATTCGCAAGAGCTATGGACTCCATCTGCCCCATACCGTCACCAGCGTCCATTTTGGCGCAGGCGGTCAACCGCTCGTGACTGATGGCCCCTTCCTTGAGGGCACGGAAGTGATTGGTGGTTTGGCTGAGATTGAGGTGACCGATCTTGATGAAGCATTGCAACTCGCCAAAACATGGTCTGTCCACACGCCGGGCCACCCCGTGGTCGAGATCTGGCCCGTAGTGGAGGAGTAGCACTCCATGACTGCTGAACACAGCGGCACGTTTCCTCTCGTTCCGCACGATGAGATCCAGGTCACGCTTACTACGGTCTTCCGCGAAGAGGCAGGCAGGATCGTGGGGGCGCTTCTGCGCATTTTGGGCAACTTCGAGGTGGCCGAGGAGATCGTCCAGGATGCTCTGCTGGTCGCACTTGAACGCTGGCCGGTTGATGGCATTCCGGCTCAGCCCGGTGCCTGGTTGCTGACGGTGGCTCGTCGTCGTGCCATCGATCAACTTCGACGGAATGCACGCTACCGTGACAAACTCGCCGAACTTGAGCACTCAGCGGTGCAGGAACCGGATGATCGTCTCCGACTGATGTTTACCTGCTGCCACCCAGCGCTCTCGCGCGAGGCGCAAGTGATCCTGACGCTCCGGGCCGTCTGTGGCTTCACAACTACTGAGATTGCCCACGCCTTCCTGGCCTCGGAGGCAGCAGTGGCGCGGCGTCTGGTACGAGCGCGGCAGAAGATTGTCCAGGCTGGCATCCCTTATCGCGTTCCCCGTGATGAGGACCTCGACGAGCGGCTCGGTGAAGTGTTAGCGGTGCTCTACCTGATGTTTAACGAAGGCTATCTTACCAGTGGAGGTAGCACCCCTATGCGTCGTGATCTCGCCGAGGATGCTGCCTGGCTTGCTGCCTTCCTCACAGGGCTTTATCCTAGGGAACCGGAGGTGTTAGGCTTACTCGCGTTGATGCGTCTCCATCTCGCACGCACTGATGCGCGCTTCGATGCCACAGGCTCGCTGATCTTACTTGCCGAACAGGATCGTTCCCGCTGGAATCGACGGATGATTACCGAAGCAGGAGGACGGATCGAACAGGCGGCGGCCCTGGGCCGTCCAGGTCCCTATCAGGTGCAGGCTGCGCTGGTAGCCTGCCACGCGGAAGCCGAGTCGTGGCAGGCTACTGACTGGCCGCAAATCCTGGCCCTCTACGACTTGCTGCTCTCTATGACGCCCTCGCCAGTGGTACGACTGAACCGAGCGGTGGCGGTGCGCTATGTGGCTGGACCGGAGGAAGCCCTGGCCGAGGTCGAAGCGCTGGCGCATGATCTGGAGGAATATCACCTCTTCCATGCCATCCGGGGAGAACTCTTGCTGGAACTCGGCCGACGCGAGCAGGCCCAGGCTGCTGAGTTGCGGGCACTTGCGCTGACTGACAACCAGGCCGAGCAGTCCCTCCTCCACCAGCGTCTCTCTCCAGAAGGCGCAGGCAGCTGTACCTGTCCTGGGACCGCTGATCGAGCAAGGAAGAGGACGAAAAGCAGCAATCAAGGTGAGATATCCAAATCAGAGAGCCCTTCCTCTGAGGGCTGTCGTGGTAATCGAGGAAGCGATTGATGACCATCATCGTAACGAAAGAGACAAGGAGTATGACATGATGAATCTTTCTGGCGAGACGGCACTGGAGACTGGTGCTTCCCGGGGCATCGGGCGTGCAATAGCCTGGCGCCTGGCGTCCGACGGTGCGCTTGTTGGCATCCACTACGGCAACAACAAGACGGCCGCGAACGCAGCGTTGGCGGAGATTGAACGGGCTGGCAACCACGCCTTCACGACCCACGCCGAATTCGGCGTCGGCAGACCGGATTGCATCTACGTTCTTCCACTACATGATGAACAAGGCAGCTATCGAGGCTTTGAGTCGGACGCTCGCCCAGACATTGGGTGCGCGGGGTGTCACCGTAAATACGGTGACACCAGCGTCATAGAGACTGCTATGGGGCATGGGTGTACAGCGCTCCAGGTCTCGAGGAGAACATCGTGGCGATGATTGCATGGGGCGGCTCGGGCAACTGACCGCTATTGCCGACGTTGTCGCATTCCTCGCCTCGCACGATGTGCGGGGGATCACGGCTGTCACGCTCGACGCGAGCGGTGGCACATGGCTCAGACCTCAGGCGGGCTGAGACCGCGTAGCAGTCCGAGGACCTCGTGCTCGTCGAGAGCATATTTGCCATATGCAGGTCACCAACTGACCCTGGCCCTCTATGGTCTGCGCGCCCCGTGACACCTTCGTCAGTCACCCAAATGAACAGAGTGGTCGCGCTGCGTCGGTGACCGGGTTAGAAGCGGCGCTGAACCTCCAAGAGGAGAAAGCATGGAACCGAACCATCAACTCTTCGGCCATTACCTTCGCTCCCGCATGGAAATGCAGCGAGGTATGACTGGACGACATTACGAGAAAACGTCAGGATGTAGGAGTGCATCAGGCATGAAAACAACGATTGGGAAGCTCCTCACATCTCTTGTGAGCGCTGATAGACGCCCAACGGCGGACGCGGAACCAGAGATTCATCAGCACGGCTCAAGAAGAAGTCAGGGCCATGCTGGAAAATGGAGCGCATTATGAAGACCTCCTCCATTGCAAAAAACCATCCAGAACAGCAAGAGGCGCGAGCAGACAGGTGGCGCTGGGTAGCGCTCATCCTCGTCAGTATGGCAATCTTTCTGGATACCGTAGATGTGTCCATCGTCAATGTGGCCTTGCCCGATCTCCAGCGAGGGCTCCATCTGACCACCACGGATTTGCTCTGGGTCCAAGGTGTCTACCTGCTCACCTACGCGGGTCTCATGTTGTTGGGGGGGCGTACTGCTGACCTGCTTGGTCGTCGTCGCATCTTTCTGCTGGGAGCCACGCTCTTTGGCCTGGCCTCGCTCATCAGCGGTCTGGCCAACAGTGGGTGGCTCTTGATCGTGGCACGCGGGGCACAGGGGATCGGAGCCGCCTTGACGATGCCTTCAGCCGTTTCGATTCTCACCACAACCTTTGCAGAGGGACCAGAGCGCAACAAGGCGTTAGGCATCTTTAGCGCAACGGGTGGCGCGGGTTTCACATGCGGGTTAGTCCTTGGTGGGGTGCTGACCAATTTTATCAGTTGGCACTGGGTCTTCCTGGTCAATGTTCCCGTCGTACTGCTGATCCTGGGGCTTTCCCGGGTCGTGGTGCCTGAGGGTCGGTCGATGGTAGGAGAACGGTCCTACGATCTAGCTGGTGCCGTCACGGTAACAGGAGGATTGCTCCTATTGGTCTACGCGATTACGCAAGCAAACGAGGCCACTGCCACTCCTTTGAAGACGGGAGGACTGCTCGCCCTCGCATGCTTCCTCCTGGTGCTGTTTCTCCTCATCGAACGATACAGCAAAGCTCCGCTGATGCCACTGCGCATTTTCCGGTCGCGCACCCTTGGTGCGGCTTCTGCTGCCTCGTTCGCCTTGCTCGGTTCGTTTTTCGGCTTCTTGTTCATCTGCACACTCTATTTGCAGGATGTGCTCCACTACTCCCCTGTGCTCGCGAGCCTTGCCTTGCTGCCAGCAAGCATTATCACCATCCCTGTCTCCCAGTTTGTCGCGCCCTGGCTCATGAATTGGTTGGGGGTGAGGTACAGTAGCGTCCTGGGTCTGCTCTGTCTGTTGAGTAGCATTGCGCTTTTTTTGCGGACTGGGGCAAGCGCTGACTATGTGGAGATCATCTTACCATCGACGATTCTTTCTCAGGTCGGAATGTCCATTTGCGTTCCGACGCTGGCTATTGCTGCTGTCAGCGGGATCGAGCAGGCTGAGCAGGGTTTGGCAGCTGGCCTCCAGGGAACATTAGGGCAAGCTGGCGGAGGACTGGGGCTTGCCATTACGACGGCAGTGCTCGCGGCGAACATGGCTTCTGGACACGTGAGCGCAACGGCTACCACCATCCCATCCGTGGTGGCACAACTCAGTGGCTTCCACGCTGGTCTCCTGGCCGCAGCGGCAGGTGCTGCGCTGGGTGTCCTCATTGCATTCTTTGGCATAAAGATGCAGTCTGAAACGCCGTAAACGAGGAGGCGGCGAATGAGACCATGTTCTGAACCAGAGCAGAAAGGCACGAGCGTGCCTTGCCTGTATCCAAGGGATCTTGCGAAATTACAGAAAAATCGTTCCTTCTTTGGGGCAAGGGTGGCAGGGAAAACCCACCAGGAAAGGGACTTGTGTTCTAGTTTTGAATGTACTACAATAAAGATTATGAGCAAGAAGCAAGCAAAGAAGCCAAAGCGAGGAAAACAGAAGAGAGAACCACGAAAGGCGACACCAACCTTTCTCCTGGAATTGCCCCTCCAGATGGATTGGAGCCAGGAGCGTCAGGTGCGTGCCCACCTGGAAGCGGCGCGGTGTCTGTATAATGCGCTGCTCTCTGAAGCAACCAAACGCCTTCAGAAGATGCGCACTGATCCTGCCTGGCAGGCCTCCCGCGCCATTCCCCACGAGAGGTCGCAGGAACGTGCCCAGGCGTTTTCGGCGCTTCGCAAGCAGTACCGCTTCTCTGAATACGAATTGCACGAATATGCGAAGCAGGCCCGCGTCTCCTGGATCGCCGATCATATCGACTCGACCATGGCTCAAACCCTGGCGACCAGGGCCTATCGGGCCGTCAACCGCGTCTGTGTGGGACACGCCCGCCGGATCCGCTTCCGCAGTCGTGGTCGAGGGATCGATAGTGTGGAAGGCAAGCGCAACGATGTCGGGCTGCGCTTTGTGCTCGATCCCAACGCTGGCGATGGTGGCTTTCTGATCTGGAACGAGCAGGT
>DATAYF010000411.1:0-4724 GCA_036272735.1 Ktedonobacteraceae bacterium | reverse complement strand
ACACCCCTCCACGATTTTCTCATCCCGCCGTTGGTCGGTAACTTCCGTCAACCAATACCGGAAGCGGTGCGGTTGCAGCCCCCTTTCTTGAGCAAATAGGAGGCATGTCGTGGGGAGATCTGCTCGATAATCCCTCGAGCCTTGAGTTCGTCCGCGATTTCTCGCCCCGTCCATTGACTGATCGGCCGCCCAGCCTCGTTCGGCGCTTCGCAGGCAATGGCGGCGATCTGACAGCGCTGCTCAGCGGTGATCTTGGCTGGGGCTCCCGGTCGTGGTGCATCTTGCAAGCGCTCGGCGACCTTGAGCGTCTCCAGGTCGATCCCCTGCAGTCCGACCCAGCGATCCCGCCACAAACGAACCGTATCCACGTTGATGGCTAACTCGTGTGCAACCTGTGCATTGGAGCACCCTTGCGCTGCCGCCAACACGATGCGCGCTCGCAAGACCTGCTGCTGTTCGCTTCGATGGCGTTTGGTGATCTGCTCTAGCTCCTCCTGCTCCTTCTCGCTAAGGATGACCTGTGTGGCGCGTTTCGGCATGGTCACTTCTCCCTGCCTTTTCCTCCTATTCTATCATGGAACTATTTCCCCCTCAATGTACTAGTATGCTGAAAGGCACCACTATTCGCAGAGTATTTCAACGTTTCTCTGAAATCAAGGACGATCTTTGGGGGCAGTGCACGTCACGGTCTCGTTCGTACCACATGAGCCTTACCGGAGATATGAGTGTAGATGCCTTAAAATATATCGAATTGGGGCAGGACTAAGAAATATCGTCGTCTTGTATCGTTTCTCGCTTACGGAGAAATTCATGTAAATCAGAACGTCGGATACGATATCCACCTCTTCGGCCTAACTTGATAGCACGGAGTTGCTTCTCGCGAATCCATTTTCGAACAGTATCCACATGGACCCCAAGTTCCTCTGCAACTTTTTCAACATCTAATAGCTCATCTGAACTCATATGAAACTGCTTATCCTCGTCGTTTTCTGGCTATTATAGCGCCTCACAGTATGTATAGTCAATAACACCAAGTCTGCCAGAGTATTTTCTTATTCCCACACCTACAATGGCTATAGATCATATTAACTAACATCTAATGTTGAAAAACTAACTTAGATCGTGTATACTCAAAAAGAAAGAGAATAGACTGATCAAATGTTCTCATCACTTGATCAGTCAGAGAGTCTAGTACATAAAGTAACCTCTAGCCTCTCCACGTCGCATCATAGCGACAAGAGGGCCAGTCGCCAAGCAAAAGGAGAGCTTGTCACATGGCACAAGAACACATCCAACGGGGAACGATCACCCTCGATCTCGACGACGAAGCGTTTCACAAAGCCTTTACGCATAGGAGGCGCATGTATGCCGATGACTGCGAGTACGAGCGTCCGCAGGTTGCTCATCGCATGAACACCCTTGATGCAGTCGAATCGGTGTGTGACGAAGACGGGAAAGGTGGCTACTGTTTTGATCGGGTAGTGTTTCACAGCCCGCTTGATATCCTGGGCTTTTTCCTGGGATACATGAGCGGCCCGATCATGGCAGAAAGCCAGGAAGAGCGCGAGGAGCGCGCAAGCCGGGTCGTGATGTTACCAGAATCGCAAACAGCAAGCCCAACAGGAATATCTTCATAGCATTGTCACACTCTAGCAGATACGAGGGACGGGAGCACTTTCCGTCCCTCTCGAAAGCGAACGGCATGCACCAGATCATCACCGCCAAACTCAAATTGATGACCACTGCTGAACAGTCCCAAAATTTGCGCCAGACGCAACTGGCATATCGTGACAGCCTCAATGCCGTGAGCCGCTATGCCTTCGAGCATCGCAAAACCAGTAGTGTGGTTGCTTTACATCGAGGCATGTATACCCATCTGCGCACACACTATCACCTGCCTTCGCAACTGGCCTGTAGTGTGGAACGGCAAGTAGCCGCTACCTACAAAGGATTGTGGACCAAGCTTTTGAAAAATGCCGAGCATCGCCGCAAGAAGCTCACCAAAAGACGCTTTAAAGGACTGGACCAGCCATCCCACTATAGCTCCCCAACAGTACAGTATACCTATGAACGTGACTATACCTTTGGGCGTCATCAACAGGTAAGTATTGGCACGCTCAAGGGACGCCTGGGTGTGGCCTATCAGGGCTATGACAAGCATCTCGCGCTCATTCGGCAGGGAGCTAGCATCGGAGATGCCAAATTGTGGTATGACCAAGCCAGGAAAACCTTCTATTTGCTTGTTGCCTTAGAGATTGAGATGCCGGAGCTAGGCTGTGAACAACTGAGAGAGGTTGTCGGCGTGGATGTAGGCATTCGCTATCTGGCAGTGACCTCTACTGCGGCAGGTAAGGCCAGTTTTCATCCAGGGAAACAAGTTCGGCACCGAGCAAATCATTACGCACGACTGCGCAAACGCTTGCAGAAAAAAGGCACTCGTGGTGCGATCCGCCGTTTGAGGCGGATCGAGCAGCGAGAGAGACGGTTGAAGTTGCAAGCCAATCACTGGATCGCCAAACAAATCGTTGAGCAGCATCCACATACACTCATCGGACTGGAACAATTGACGGACATTCGAGAACGAACGAAGCGGAGAAAGCGTAAACGCAAAAAACATGGCACAGGCTATGCGCCGGTCTCTCTCAAGGCTCGCAAAGCCAATCGAGTATACTCGCAGTGGTCCTTTGCCGAACTGCAAAGACTTGTCAGCTACAAAGCTGCGTTCTCCAGCTCTCTAGCGATCAAGGTCGATGCGGACTACACCTCGAAGGCATGCCCAATGTGTGGACATACCGCTGATGAAAACCGCCCGCGCAAAGGATTGCTTTTCGTCTGTCAAAACCCAAGCTGCGGCTACACCCTGCACGCGGATCTGGTAGGCGCGCGAAACGTTGTGATGAGAACGCTCGTGCTTCGACAAGATTGGAGCACGACGGGTACCTTGTCAATGTGCCCGGATGCCTCGGACAAGGAAGCCAAAGCAGCGCGCCTGCAAAGGTACGCTGAATTGCGGTGGAGTCCAGAGGTAAACTTCCGCTCTGAGAGCGGAGGTAATTGACGTAACGTGGGACCCAGGCACGCTACATGAATATATGTTAATAATTTCCATCGCCATACGAGGTGGAGGGAGGGGTGATGATCTGTGTGCCGCTGGGCGCGATCCAGTCCTTTAGCGCCTCGCAGCAGAGCGCCAGGCTCATAAGGAAGTCGTCGTGGCCCTCCAGCGGATCGACGTACATGTCGAGGATAGCTTTAGATGGCATACGATAACGGGCCAGTGTGAGTTGTTTCCAGCATTCGTTGGCAATGTCCGCCGGTGCGTCGGCGCGCTTGTAGAGCTTCAAGCGGCTAGAGTTGAGCAGGCCCAGGAGTTGGTAGGTGAGTTTGCTTTTGCTGGGGCGCGTGAAATGAAAGGTTTGCACGCGTTCGGTGCCCAGTTTGGCGACCAGCAACGAGGCCATACCTTCGCCCAGGCCGGTTTTGTCGATAACCAGGCGCGTGATGCCCCATTGTTCGCAAATTGCTATCGTCTCGGCGTACTGCTCGGTAAACTTCTTGCCGGACCAAGCGTACTGGTGCACGATGTCCAGGCGCGGCAGATCGAGTTCGTTGTGGCTTATCTTGCCGATGGTAATGATCGTACTATCGTGCTCACCACGCGGGATCGCCTCCCCTTGCACCCTTTGCACTGCGCGCTGCTCGCCACCCACATCCATACCGGCGATGTAGAGTCCAGAGGCGCTCGGCTCCTGCTCCCAGGCATGCGAACCTTGCAGCAAGTGGCGCTGCATAGGGCTGAACAATAGACCCGCGCCACTGATCGTCAACAGGCGGTACTGCGTGCGGATAGAGATGTGATCTTCGCCCAGGCGCTGCATTTCGCCTTCGACGAAACGCCGGTAGTTGGGGTTGAGCGCGGCCAGCGTGCGCCAATCGTACTCGAAATGGCGCTTGATGCCATCGCGCTGCTCCAATTCGAGATTGTGAGCACGTACGGTCGCCAGCAGCGTTTGATCCGACCAGGCGGTGCCGTAGAGGACGGTGGTGGCGTTGGTGGTCGAGGCCATGGGGCGCAAATCACGGTCGAACTTCTCGAACGGGATATCCTGAGCCTCGTCGACCTCAAGCAGCAACGAGGCAGTCGCGCCAACGATGTTGGCCTCCGGGCTGGAAGAGAAGAACTGGATAGAGGGACCGGATTGCTCCTTGATTTGCGCACTGCTGGGCGCGACACCGAGCATATAGCCGTAACTGCGCCAGACACGGTGCCTGGTGAGCTGATTATCCAACATGCTCAGCAGGCGCATACGGCTCGTAATCACCTGCGGCTTAAAGGTTGGTGCGGCCTTGATGATGGTGCCCTGTGGTATGCAGGCTAGCAGGTAGGCTTCAAGGACCGCACTCAGTTGATTTTTGCCCATCTGACGCGCGAACATGACGCTGAAGGTCAGACCCTTGCCACCCAGCACAGAAGCGAGAATAGCGTCACCCGCCACCTCCTGATAGGGATAGAGCGGTTTCCGCAGGATGTCGCGCGCGAATTGGCCGATGCCGAAATGGTTCACGGATTATGCCTCCAATAGGGTAATGGTAATCTCATAGCTTGCGCCAGCAACGCCACCCGTCGCCAGAGCAAGCACCTGGCTATGCAGGTCCAGAATACGTTCTTCGTAGCTATCGAAATGGACGTTGATGGACGCACTACTCAGCGGATCAAGGAAGGT
>DATAYF010000410.1:0-15902 GCA_036272735.1 Ktedonobacteraceae bacterium | reverse complement strand
ATCAAAGCGTTAGGGGTCGCCTGCCCAGGCTCTTGAATGCTCATACGCTCTTTGACGACGCGCTCCATGCGCAACAGACCGACACGAAACTGTGCCTGAATAAGCTCACCAACGCAACGCACACGACGATTTCCGAGGTGGTCGATATCGTCTTTGCGACCATGACCATTGTTGAGGGAGACCATGCGACGCACGATATTGACCAGGTCGTCCTGCGTGAGAATACGTTGGCTCTGTGGAATAGCCTCGTCTAATTTGCGATTCAGTTTATAGCGGCCCACGTTCCCCAGATCGTAACGACGTGGGTTGAAGAAGAGATTCTTCACCAATGAGCGCGCATTATCAAGCGTGGCCGGATCACCAGGACGCAACTTCTTGTACAGTTCGAGTAGCGCCTCTTCTTCTCTCTTCACCGGATCACGGTCGAGCGTGGCCTGGATGTAGCGAATATTGGGGTCGGTATCGACATCCTGGAAGGCATCGAGAAGACCCTGATCCGTTGAAAGGTCAAGTTCTTCGGAATGCCATTGATCTTTTGCTAAGTGAGAGATAGCACGTAGCAATGTGGTCACGGGCAACTTACGCTTACGGTCAATCTTCACAGTCAGCAGGTTTTTGTTGCTGGTTTCAAACTCTAACCAGGCACCGCGACCGGGAATCAGCTTGGCGGCAAAAAGCTTTTTACCAGTTGTCGCATCCGCGTCAGCGGTAAAGTACACGCCCGGTGAACGGACAAGCTGGCTGACAACAACACGTTCGGCACCATTGATGATGAAGGTACCGCCCTTCGTCATGAGCGGAAAATCGCCCATGAAGATATCCTTCTCAATGATTTCGCCGGTTTCTTTATTAATGAGGCGGGCCTTCACGTTGAGGGGTGCAGCAAACGTCGCATCACGGTCGCGACACTCGTCCTCATCATACTTTGGCTTACCGAAAGGTTCAGGTGGTACAATAAATTCCAGACTGAGGTTTTTGCCGGTAAAGTCTTCGATAGGAGAGATTTCTTCGAAAAGTTCGCGTAAACCTTCTTTCTTAAACCATTCAAAGGAGTCAAGCTGAATCTGGATCAGTCCTGGCATGGGCCGTATGTCGGGAATGCGTGCAAACGATACACGCTCAGGGAGTGCAACAGCCCGAGTGCTTACTGCCATATGTGGTAATCTCCTCTCACCTAATCGCCATAGAGGAACCCGAGAGACACATCGAATCATGCCTCTCTATCATAAAAACGGAAAAAAGTAGATACATTTGATATAATGCCTGTGTTGTGAAACGGTCTATGACAAGAAAAGTAACCGTTCACAAGCGCAGTCAACGGTTACTCCTAGTCTCTTTACCCATACCTGCTGTTTAACAAGCATCCGCACAACGACCCCTCCAAAAAGCACATACATGATAGACGCCATACAGAAACAGCAAAAAATCCCACATCGTGACCTCCACCCGTTTTTTGCTAACTACGAGGGTCAAGGTACTTCACCATGTGGTTCTAACAGTCATCCTTACGTTAACTGGGGAATGGTTGGTTGCTAAACGTTTCGTTTCTCGCCTATGTATGTTACCTGGTTATGGGTATTTATAACACCACTGTTGATAGTATACTACTTTTCAGAAGGACTGAGCCGCGAACTAGACACGCGACACGGTTGTGCTTCTGAATAAAAAGTCTATACACTTCTGCAAGCGCTAAGTATACTACGTGGATGCAAACTTGTCAACACCCTATCCACAAAATTTTACAAGAATGAAAAGACACTTTGCAAATATGAAAACACCATCCTCCTCATATTTATTCCCAATAGTTAGACCAATACCGTGCTTTCTTTCGCTCTCGCTAGTGCTAGCTCAATTTCCTCACCCAGCGTAGGATTCCACACCGCTTGCGCGTCATTCCAACGTGTGTACAGCAGTGAAAGCAGGCGGCGTTGATCCTCCACCTCGAACAGCTTCAGTTCGATCAAGGTTTCCGGGTGTTCAGGGTAGGTGATCGTTAGCACAAAATTGTCAATGCGCAACGTCAGTTCGCTTACCAACTGGTAGGTGTGAGAAGAGCCAAGCTTGCGGCAAAACGAAAACGCACCGATACAACCGATTACGATGAAAGAGGTGGATATGAGACTGACGATCAAACCGGCGAGGCTCAGCAGAACCGCCAGGGCCGTAGCCAGAAAAGCCAGCGCAGGCTGCGGTATACGTAGCGTCCATTCTAGCAAGATAACCGGTACCAGCCCGACAAGTAGCGCGACAAAGCACCAGAAAGTACTGTTGATCATCCAGAAAATACTCATGAGATTTTCATGCGACAGGTCGCGCACCGTCAGCATGTTATCCCCGGTCAGGGTAAACATGCCCTGTCGATAGCCCGCGTGCACAGCGCATTGAAAGCGCACTACCATCACACAGCCGCCAAAAGTGGCGAACGCAATAAACCACAACAAAGCGACCAGCGCATCCTGCCACTTGAGATAAGGGGTAAACGTGTGCGTATAAGCCTTCCAGAGCAAGGCACTGAGAACAAGGGCCAGCACGGCGCTTCCCAAAAAACTGCCCAGAAAGAGCCAGCTACGCGCAATTACGCGCCTGTATTGGGGGCGTCCTAAGAAGAAGTGACAGGTATCAATCGCAAGCTGGGCCATAGTTCTCCTAACTGTAAAAGCACATTGTATGCATCAGCCTCAGGCGGTAAAACCGCACGAAACACGCGTACTCTCTTATCTATAAGACGATGGGCAGGAACAAAAGGTTACAAAAGCTATACAAAACTCCCAGCCTAAAGCGTAGCAACGGCACAAATTGTAGTTTTATACATCCCATGCACTCAAGTACGAGTGTTTCCATGCAAGTCATCGAAGAGCATCGTATGCAGGTAGCGCTCGGCCGCGCTAGGGAAGACGGTGACGATTATCTTGCCACGGTTCTGTTCCCTTTGGGCCTCTTGCAAGGCAGCCCAGGCCACTGCCCCACTACTAATACCGACGGAGATACCTTCGAGCTGCATCACTTGAATTGCCACCGCCACCGCGTCCTGGTCGGTCACCGTGATTACCCGATCGATGAGATCGACGCGCAACGTATCGGGCAGGAAACCCGCGCCCAGTCCTTCGATACGATGAGGACCAGGGCGCTTTCCTGAAAGCACAGCACACGAGGCGGGTTCGACCGCGACCACCTCTAACGAGGATTTGCGCGCACGCAGTCCCTCGGCGACGCCGGTCAACGTACTGCCAGTGCCAACGCCGATGACAACAATATCGACCGTCCCGCCGGTCTGCTCCCATATTTCGACAGCAGTACTATCGCGGTGTGCACGCGGGCTGGCCTGATTATAAAATTGCTGCGGATACCAGGTATGCGGAATGGTGGTGCGTAGCTCAATGACCTTATTAATCGCCCCACGCATGCCCCGGCTGGCTGGCGTCAGAATGACCTGCGCCCCAAAACGCTGTAAGAGGAGTCGGCGCTCAAGGCTCACGGTATCAGGCATGGTAAGTATACATTGATAGCCACGGGCAGCGGCAATCCAGGCCAGCGAGATACCCATATTCCCACTGGTAGGCTCAGTAATCGTGCTGCCAGCACGCAAAAGCCCCTGCACCTCGGCCTCGCGCACCATTTGAGCTGCGGGACGGTCTTTAGAACTGCCACTGGGATTCAGCATCTCAAGCTTCGCCAAAACGGTCGCGCCAGACTCGTGAGCAAGGTGCGTCAGCTCAACAAGAGGAGTGTGACCAACCAGTTCGGTCACATTTTTTGCCCAGTGGGCCATGCTCAACTAGCCTTCCTTTGGTAGCAACGCATTGATCATACCGATCAGTTCTTGCATATTAAACGGTTTGCGCAGCACAAGCCCGGCCTTGAGACCCATGCGATGAAGTTCCCACTCGTGGCTGGCAGTAATCACAATAATAGGGATATGTTTCGTGCTGTTGTGTCCACACAAAATTTTATAGAGGGAAACACCATCCAGATGCGGCAACCCTACATCTAATAGAATAAGGTCTGCACCAAGCTTTGGCAAGTGGTCTTTGGCAGTTTGCCCATCCGCGAAGAATCGCAGACGCCAGCAACCTGAGCATGTGAGCATATCGGATAACATATCGGTCAGATACGGATCATCTTCGACGACAGCAATCAATTTACGCCCATCCTGTACATCAGCCACTGCGACATCCTCCCTGCCTGATATATATAACGTACAAACCTTCTCCCAATCCTCTACCACTATGTGCATGTGCAACAGGTTACTTAAATGTAATACATCGTTTCTTCAGCCGCCCCCGTACGATGACGCTGAGCCAGCTCTTCTATTGTTGTCGAGGTAAGAATTTGCTGCGTCATAGAATCTATCTTCTGCCAGACTTCACGCAGGGCGCAGCCAGGGGAAAGTTTGCAAAAATCTGGATTAGGAAGACACTCCATGGGGGGGACATAGCCCTCTAATGCCTGCATAACCTCGGCCATCGTGATATGGCCCGGTGCCTTTGCAAGCATATGCCCTCCTTTGGGACCACGTACGCTTTTTACCAGGCCTTCTTTGCGTAGCACCATCAAGATCTGGTCGAGGTATTGTTCTGGAATATACTGCCGACTGGCTATATCTGAGCTTTCAATCGGTCCTTGCCCATAATACGTCGCCATGTCGAGCATAGCTCGCAGGCCGTAATCCCCTTTCATTGTTAACTTCATTGCCGGGAACCTTTCTTTGGGCAAAGTGACCGGTTTTTTACCTTGCTGCTTCTCTTAATTGAATCCATCTTTCCAAAAAACTATTACCTACTCATTTTCTTGCTAGCGTTTCATAACTCTTGCCGAATCACGAGGTTTGACTTTCTCTTATTCGGCATGGGGAGGAGGTGCATGCAAACAAGCACTGGTAATGGTTATTCGCTACTATTAGCATATATCAGTCGCGAATGCATGTCAATAGGTCAAATTTGCAGAGCTGTTACCAACTGCTAAATGTATGCGCGCGGCGTTTCACACAAGTTATATTGATGGGCTTGCATGCGCCCCGGACACATACAAGCCCATCAATATAACTATTTTTCATCAATTGCGGCTGGAACGCGTAATCAAGTCAGTAGACACGCCCCGTATCCTCTCGACGAAGAACGCGTTGACCTGCGCGCCAAGCAACATCGCCAGCGAGATCAGGTAGAAGAACACCAACAAAATCAGCACAAAGGCTATCTGACCCACGTACCCCTTAGTAAAGAAGCGTATATACAGAGGGAACAGGATCAGGCAGACCTGCAAGATAACGGCAGCCACCAGCGCCCCCTTCCAGGTCAGGCGTATGCGGTGCTCGACCGTACCCTGCCGGTTTGGGATCACCGCATACATGATTTCAAAAAGAATAAAGGAAACAATCAAGCTAACAATAATACCAATGATATTGCTGATCATACCACTACTTGCGTTGATCGCGGTTCGTTGCAGGAAGCCCACGACTTGCCCAGGGATAACCGACGCCAGTACCACCACCGGAATAAGGATTACCGCAACAATGGTCATAACTATTGCCAACCCATTCTTAGGACCCGCAGCACGCGGCGGCACGTGATAGATCAGATCGAAGCACTCTTCCAGCAGCGTAAACAGGCGCGAACCAAAGATAAGTGCCGCTATCACCGCTAAAATTGCCAGCGCACCCGAGGCTTTTGCCAGCTTGTTCGCCGCCGAAGTCAGCACCTGCTGGCTTGCAAACTGCCCCGACGAAGAGCCGAGATGGTTGATGAGCTGTGTATAGGCGTGGTGATCGAGGCCATTGAGAATAAAGCCAACGATAGCGAGCAAGAGAATAGCCATAGGCACCAGAGCACCAATAAGACTATAAGAAAGGGCCTGTGTCTGGTGCAATGTCCAATCGTTGGACACTTTTTTGAAAAAATTTTTCATCGTAAAGGCTCCGCCCGTGGCGGTCGAAGCCGCTGCGTCAGCCGTACGACGAGCTGTGTTCGAAGCTGCTTGTCGTCTCGTAGCCATAAATATCTCCCCGCTTTCCTGATGAACCCAACATACAAACCTTGCTGTCTCTACTGTATCATCTAGAATACGGAGAGGATTGTCTAACCGTTTCATTAGCGTGAACAACCGCCCTTGCGGAGCCGTTTCCTCGATGCTTTTCTCGCAAAACCTTTTCAACGCTAGGCGAGCACGCTATAATAGAGCAAAATTGTTCACCGCTAGGAGCAGGCTGCTATGGCAGACAAGCCGCGTTTTCTCGTACGCTTTTGGGGGGTACGAGGAAGTTATCCAACCCCTGGCCCCAACACCATTCGTCACGGGGGCAATACCTCTTGCGTCGAAATACAAGCGGGAACGCACACGCTCATCTTCGATGCAGGCAGCGGGATCATTCGCTTAGGCGAAGCATTGACACAGCAGAGCAAAGACGCGCCAACCCTGAACCTGGCCTTGTTTGTTACCCATGCTCATCATGATCATCTGCTTGGTTTTCCTTTTTTCTCCCCGCTCTTCGACGCCCGCACCCATTTGTACCTCTTTGGTCCCCAGCTTGGCGGCCAGGATATCGAGCACATCATCACATCCCTAATGTCTCCGCCACACTTTCCTGTAGATGTGCGCAGCCTGCCATCGCATCGCAGTTTTGAAACCGTCGATAAAAATTTCTGTATCACCTGGAATAATCAGCAGTCAGCACCAGAACATGGTAAAATGCTACAACAACAGCAGCGCAATCTTCATTCTTCAGCAGAGGTACGCGTCACTGGACAGTTTACGCCCGCTCATCCATCCGATGGCGCGATTATCTATGGCATTGAATACGCGGGTCGCAAAGTGATATACGCTACCGATGTCGAGTGGAAAGATGGCTGCACCGACGATTTTGTCCATTTTGTGGAAGGGGCGGACCTGCTGATCCATGACGCTCAGTATACGGCGCAAGATTATCAACAAGGAAAACATGGCTTTGGGCACAGCACTATCCAGATGGCAACCACGACAGCCAGGAAAGCCCACGTGAAAAGCCTGGTACTTTTCCATCATGAACCGACGTATAATGATACACAGCTTGACCAGATGGAAACCGAAGCCAGAACATACTTTGCTTCCACACGTTCAGCATACGAGGGCATGGCGATTGATCTTTTAGAGCAAAAAGAGGAAAATTATGAGTCCAGACGCTAAAATCAATGTCTTGCTAGCATTTATGATTATCTTATCATTTCTGATAGCAATAGCAATTCACGAATGCGGTCATGCGCTCATGGCCTCGTGGCTAGGCGATACCACGCCACGCGCAGAGGGCAAGCAGACCTTGAGTTTTCGCATGCACACCGATCCCGTGGGGCTATTGATGTGCGTCATTATGGCCTTTCAAGCAGTCGCAACCCCCCCTGTAGGACTTGGTTGGGGCAAGCCAGTCAAGCCCGATCCCTGGAAGATGCGCGTGAAACCCGATATGGGCATACTCCTGGTAGCCTGCGCGGGACCATTGTTCAACCTGATAATCGGCTTGATCATCACGCTGCTGCTCCCCTTTATCAGTGCGCCGCTGTTGGCAAATGTTTTCACACAACGCATCGTACAATTTTTGATTGTGCTTGCCAGCGTGAACATCGGCTTGACGATCCTCAACATCCTCCCGCTGTATCCACTTGATGGCTACCAGGTCATCTATACCCTCTTACCAAGCAAGCAAGCATTAAAGTTCGCACGTTCCGCGCCTTATGGACAACTCTTGATTCTGGTGATTTTCTTCTTCTTGCCGTTTATCGGTTCCCTGGCGCACGCCAGTAATTTTCCGCTGTTCCACCTGGCGTACTACATCTGGTTGGGAGCCATCAGCCTGATGTCGCTCTTGAAACCATTTCCGGACGCATTCAATGCGCTCATTGCCTGGTACATCTTATAGTTATAGCAGCGTATGATATGGTTACAAAAAATGTTTTATCGCCTGGGGCAGACACGTCAGCAGCTTGGTTTTGTGCCCGCGCTCACAGCCGCCGATGACGCGGAGGTAGAGCGCTGGCTACCCCACACAGCAGTAGAGTTGTTTCGCACTATGTCGATGGCGGATCAGCAGCACAGTTTGCGCGTCTGTCGGGGCTTACAGGCTCGTGGCTGTACCGAAGCAGGCATGCTAGCGGCGGCGCTGCTCCACGATGTGGGTAAGGCCGAGGGACGCGTACCGTTCTGGACCCGTCCACTCATCGTGCTCGGCACGCGCTACGCCCCTCGCCTGTTGCAACGTGCGGTGGTGCCGCTTGAGCAACTTTCTACCGCCATGACACCACGCTGGCGGCGCGCGCTTAGCTATGCCTGGTGGCATGCTGAGATTGGCGCAACACTGGCTAAAAACGCGGGTGTATCCGAGCAGACCGCACTCTATATTCACACCCATCACCAGCCCCATGGGCCAGCCGCGCAACTCCACATAGTCGACGAGATATCATGACGGAACAGATCGTGAATCAAAAGCTTCCATCAGCAACAGAGCAACAACAACACTACGTAGTACACCTTACGACGTTCGAGGGGCCGCTCGACCTGTTACTCCATCTCATCGAAAAACGCCAACTGGAGATCACCGCTATCTCGCTGCTAGCGGTCACCGATCAGTACCTCGACTACTTGCAGCACTGGCAAGAGCAACAGCTTCCCCTGGCGAATATGGCAGAGTTTATTTCTATCGCCGCGCGCCTGCTCTACATTAAATCGCAAAGCCTGCTTCCACACAACCCTGACCCAGAACAAAACACAGACAACACCACGGCTAACGTGCTGGTGGAAGAGCTACAACAGCACCTGCTTGAGTATAAGCTTGCCAAAGAGATTGCCCAGGTATTGCGCATACACGAGGAGCAGGGACGACAAACGCACGCCCGTTCTGGCTTGCTGGCAGGCATCGAGGCCCAACTGGCCTGGACGCCTCCTACGCTGGTCGATCTGGACGCACAAAAGCTGGCGCAAACCTTTCAACGCTTATTAGAGCTACAGGCGCGAGAAAAAGACGATGGTTCCAGCTTGCTCCCGACGGAGCGAGTACGCGTCAGCGAACGCATTGAAGAAATTATGGGCCGTCTGGGCGAGCAGCCAAGCATCACGTTGGAAGCAATATTGTCCGGCGAGCACTCGCGCTTCGTCATCGTTGTCACCTTCATGGCCGTGCTCGAATTGTGGAAATGGGACCGCATCCAGATCACGCAGGAAACATTGCTAGGACCCATTGTGATTGAGCGCGGCGAACGCTGGAACAAAGCCGAACCGGGGCAATACGACCTGGATGAATAGGTCCAGGACAAACGTATCCCTGGAAAAATGTGTATGGTTCTGGTACGATAGAGGAACTTCGCTAATTGCACGAACGAAAGAAGTTGTCAGGCGCTCTTCCATGACGAAAGGATGCATACATGTTTACGACGCTACCAACCAGCAGCGAGGCTTTTGCATGCTTAAGCTGGCCTGAAATTGAACCGTGGTATCGTGAGTTATCGGCTACTGAGCTTACGCCAGCAATCTTGCCAGCCTGGCTGGCGCAATGGTCGGATCTGTGCGCACTAACGGACGAGACGATGGTCCGCTTTGAAATTGCCACCACCCAGAATACAGAAGATAGCGAGGTTGCCCGGCGCAAGCAGCGTTTCATGGAGGATGTCTACGAGTCCCTTCAGACGGCGGACCAGCAGATCAAAGAGCAACTGCTTGCCAGCGGTTTGACCATCGAAGGTTTCGCGATTCCCCTGCGCAACCTACGCACCGAGGCCGAGCTCTACCGCGAGATAAACCTGCCGTTGTTGACCCAGGACAAAGTGCTCAGCGACGCCTACATGGAGATTCGCGGCTCACAGATGGTGACGTGGGAAGGTAAAGAGATACCGCTTGCCGCCCTGTATACCGCCCTGAATGACCCCGACCGCTCACGGCGTGAGCAAGCCTGGCGCACGATCACAGCGCGCCAGTTGCAGGATCGGGAGAAGATCAACGCCATCTGGGTAAAATTGATGCAACTGCGCCAACGGATTGCGCAGAATGCTGGCTGCGAGAGTTACCGCGCCTATCGTTGGCGGCAATTGTTGCGCTTCGATTATGCGCCCGCTGACTGCAAGGCTTTTCACGCGGCGGTTGAGCAGGTGATTGTGCCTGCCGCGCAGCAATTGCGCGCCCGGCACGTGCAATTGCTCGGCGTGGAGCGTCTGCGCCCCTGGGACAGTATTGTGAATCCCAGGGCGAGCGAAGCACCGCGTGCGATCACGGATATCCCTGCCCTTTTGCAGCAGTGCGTACCGGTTTTCCAGCTTATCGATCCACAACTCAAAGCCTATTTTGAGACGATGATACAGGAGAACCTGCTTGACCTGGAAGAGCGGCCCGCTAAAGCTCCTGGCGGATACAACCTGCCACTGGAAGTGGTGCGGCGTCCGTTCATCTTTGGGCACGTGAACTCGATCAAGGTAGTGGTGCCCTTGATTTTCCACGAACTCGGCCATGCTTTCCACACCTTTGAGACCCATCCTTTGCGCTACGTGCAACAGCGTTCCGAGCAAGCCGTGCCGATAGAATTTGCTGAGGTGGCATCGACGAGTATGGAGTTTATTGGCGCGCTGTACCTGCATCGTGCAGATTTGTGCAGCGAGCGTGAAGAGGCGTTGATTCGCATGCAACACCTCGAATCTACCTTAACGAACTATATGCCATCAATTGCGTGGGCTGATGCTTTCCAGCACTGGGTATATGAGCATCCCAAGGAGGCGCAAGATCTAGCTAAAGTCGATGAGAAGTGGGCTGAACTTGCGCAACGGTATCAGCCAGAGATTGATTGGAGCGGGCACGAGGATGCGCTCAGAAGCGGCTGGCAAGAAATACTGCACTTCTTCCAGGTCCCATTCTATTATATCGAGTACGCCTTTGCTATGGTGGGTGCGCTCCAGGTCTGGCGTAATTATCTGCAAGACTCGCAGGCTGCTTTGCAGCAGTATCGGTACGCACTCTCGTTGGGTGCTACGCGCACGCTGCCCGAACTGTTTGAGGCCGCCGGTGCGCGCTTCGATTTTAGCGCCGAGAATCTTGAGGTGCTGACCCAACTGCTCCTGAGCACAATCAGCCAACTGAAACTGGAAGCTTGAGCGCATACTTGTATATCACCAGCAAACGTTTGACAACAAGTGACTCAAGTTTTATACTACAGCATTGATAAAGTTTCGCATTCTCATTACTTTTCATAAATTACCTACTACTGATCCGAACGCCTGAGCGCGTCGCGCTAACCACAGCAGTGGCGTTGGCGTTTGGAATAAGAACTTATTGGAGAGAGGCAGCATCGTGTCAGAAGAATCTCAGGAAAAAGCAGCAGAACAGCAATCAATCAATACGCAACCGCAGGACAATGGCAAGCAACAGCTTTCACCCGAAGTGGCTCGTATTGCTGAGTTAGAGGCCCAATTGACGCAAGCACAGCAGGAGACGGCCGAAAACTGGAATAAATTTGTGCGCGAAAGAGCAGATGTCGACAACATTCGCAAGCGCCAGGAACGCCTGGTCACTGATCGTGTTCAGGCGCAGAAAAAGTCCCTGCTCTTTAAAATGCTGGATGTGATGGATAACATCGAACGTGCCCTGATGTACCAGAATACGATGACAGTACAGGAGCTACAACAAACGTTGCGCATGTTCCAATGGCAGATGAACGAGATTCTGCGCAACGAGGGGCTGAACCCGGTATCGACGGTAGGGGAAACATTCAACCCTTATCTGCATGAAGCCATTGAGGCCATCGCAGATAGCGATAAGCCGGAGGGAACCATCGTAGAAGAGGTACGCAAAGGCTACACACTCGGAAACGAGACACTACGTCCGGCCCGCGTCAAAGTCAGTATGGGAACGAAGTAAGCACTCGAGGGGAGCAAGGCGATAAGCCATCTCGTTCCCCTCAACACTCAAAGGGCTGGCATATGGATTACAAAGATTATTATAAAATACTAGGAATTGCCAAGGGAGCAAGCGCCGAAGAGATCAAAAAATCGTTCCGCAAGCTAGCACGCAAATATCATCCTGACGTTAATCCCGGCGATGCGAAGGCAGAAGAGAAGTTCAAAGAGATCAACGAAGCCTATGAGGTGCTTTCCGATACCACAAAACGCCAGAAATACGATACCCTTGGTCCTAACTGGCAAGAGCAGTACAGCAATCCCTTTGCAGGAGCAGGTCGGCGCACCACTTATCAATACGAGGGGCAAGGTTCTCCCTTCGGTTTCGATACGAGCGGATCTGGTTTCTCCGACTTCTTCGAGACCCTGTTCGGCAATCGAGGCATGGGAGGAATGGGCAATACGGCGGGGGCTGCGACGCGTAACATGCGCAGGCGAGCAGGCGATAACATCGAGCAACCGGTCGAGGTGACGTTTCAAGAGGCGTATGCTGGCGGCATGCGCACGTTCAACATCCAGTCGACCGAGGTGTGCCCAAAGTGTCACGGTACCGGCGAACAAGGCGGCAGGCCGTGCCCAACCTGTGCAGGGCAGGGCTCATTACCACGCAATAAACGTATCCAGGTAAAAATACCCGCGGGGGTCGATAATGGATCGAAAATCCGCGTCGCAGGCGAAGGGCAACCGGGCCTGGGTGGAGGGCCGCGCGGGGATTTACTGCTCGTCATTGTTGTGCGGCCAGACGCGACCTTTGAACGCAAAGGCGACGATCTGTACACCAACGTTGACGTGAACCTCGTCACCGCCATGTTAGGGGGGCAAGTCGGCGTGCCAACGCCCGATAACAAAAAACTCATGCTGACCATTCCAGCCGAGACACAAAACGACCGTATCTTCCGGCTGACCAATAAAGGCATGCCCATGCTGCGCGGCGAAGACCACGGCAACCTGTATGCACGCGTAAAAGTCGTGCTACCAATGAACCTCACAGCCGAGGAACGCGAGCTGTTTGAGCGCCTGGCACGCGGCCGTCGCGGCAACGCGGAAATCTATACATAAGGGGATGAGCAATCATGCTAGAGAAAAGTGATGGCGCGTGGTATATCATCAGCGTGGCGGCCCAGCGAGCCGAAGTGCATGAGCAAACCCTGCGCCATTACGAACATCTGGGGCTGGTCGCGCCCGCTCGCAAGGGAAGTAGTCCGCATAGTCCCCGGCTCTATTCAGAACGCGACATCGAACGCGTCATCCAGATTCGTAGTTTGATGCGCGACCTGGGTGTAAACCTGGCAGGCGTCGAGGCGATCCTGCACATGAAGGACCGCATGGAACAAATGCAGCTCGATCTGGAGCGCGAGATAGAGGAATTGCGCGATCAGCATGAGGCCGAGACACGCCGCTTAAAAGACATTATTGAGCGCCTACAACACGGCTTCAATAATACAGGGGAACGCTGACCAGGGTTGTTCTGGTCAGCGTTCCCCTGTATTATTTTTTCCTGCGTGAGCGCGAACGCGCAGGCGACTTCTTCGCTGATCCTGGCCTGTGTACCACTTTAGCAGGCTTGCTAATCACTGCTTCCTGCTCCGTTTCTTCTGGAGCAGCAGTATCACCATCATCCATATGCTCGTCTAGAGAGTATTCAGGCACTGGCTCCTCCTGAGGTTCTGGCTCTTCCTCATGTACGTATTCTTCCTCGTACATAGGCTCCTCCTGAGGTTCTGGCCCTTGCTCATACACCGGTTCTTCCTGAAACTCTGGCTCATACACGAGTTCTTCCTGAGACTCAGACTGTTCTTGAGGTTTGGACTCCTCTTCAAGAACCGCCTCTTCCTCGTGCGTGGACTCTTCCCGAAGGTTGGGCTTCTCTTCTTGCTCAGACTCCGCTTGAAGTACAGGCTCCTCCTGAAGTTTTGGCTCCTCTTCAAGTACGGATTCCTCTCGAAGCTCTGGCTCTTCAAGCACAGGTTCCTCTTGAAATTCTGGCACTGGCTTCTCTTCTTGCAGGACTGCCTCTTCTTGAAGTTTGGGCTTCTCTTCTTGCAGGGCTGCCTCTTCTTGAGGTTTGGGCTTCTCTTCTTGCTCAGGTTTCTTGTGGGGTTCTGGCGCCTTTGTCTGCTGGGGTTTCGCATGAGAAGAGGCATTCAGCAGTGCACGAATTTCATCCACATTCACCTTTACCGTCGCCTCACCCTCGTCAGGTTCGGGCAATTCCTCATCAATCTCTGGAAAATCGCTGATATCGCCCGGTATTGGCTCAGGAAGGAAGTGAGGTGGCCTGGCGATTTCTGGCACTTGCTCTTTCTGGGTTTCGGCATTACTAGAGACAACCTGTGCCTGCGGCTGTGGCTCCTGTACTAGTTCGGGTGGGCGCTCAATGGGTGCAGTGGGACGTACCCGGCGAGCCGAGGCACGTACATTAGGCACCACCGAGGCGGGCACGAGCGAATAGTCGAACACGGTTTTAATCGACTGGCTCTGCGCCTTGTTCATAGCGGTGAGCAAGGCATCACGATAATTATTAAGCGCGAAGCGGTGCGTAATCAATTGCTCCGGGTGCAACTTTCCTTGCTGCATATAACGCTGCACGAGGTCGAAGGTCGAACGCTGTTCCAGGGAATGGGGCGGCCAATTCTCGATGCCGTGGCTGAGCGAGCCCAGCAGATCGATCTCTTGAAACCACACGGGCGTGAGATCGATCTGCATCATAGAAAGGGTCAAGCCAACCAGGACGACAGCCCCACGAGCACGTACCCAGCGTAATGCATCGTGTAACGTCTTTGCGCGTCCAACCGCATCATAAATTACATCATACCCACCCATCAATACACGGTTCCCAAGCACGCCCTGGTAGCGCTGCGCGCTGGTCACACGCTGAATGCTGGCGTAGCTATCCCCAGGATAAATGATATGGCTGGCACCCATACGCGTGGCCTGTTCCACTTGAAATGAGTGGCGCGCCAGGATGCTAATTTTGGCATCGGGCACAAGCGCGCGCACCACCTGTAACGTCAACAGGCCAATACTTCCAGCCCCCACGATCAACACCTGGTCTCCAGGCCTGGGTAGATGGCGGAGGACAGCATGGAGCGCGACAGCGGTCGGCTCGATCATCATGGCCTGCTCATCGCTCATCATCGGAGCAACACGGAAAAGCTGATCTTCGTGCAGCAGCATCTCCTCACTCCAACCACCTCCAAACGACTGTGGTCCAGGAAGTAGACCCTTTTCGCACAAATTATAAAAACCGGCGGCGCACGCGGAGCACAATTTCTGGACGCCCGAAGTCACACAATTGGGCATATATTGCAAGACCACACGATCCCCCACGTTCAGATGCTGAACGTCCTCCCCAATTTCAATTACCTCACCCACCACCTCGCGACCCGGATAGCTCCGTTTATACGTCGGCAGCGCGGCCGGTGCCACACGCAGATCACCCGCGCCCTGTACGTAGTGCAAATCATCGCCACTGATACCCGCCAGGCGATTGCGCACACGCACCCAGTTACTAGCAGGAAGCGACTGGCGAGGCAAGTTTTGGACGCTCAATGGAGCGAACGAGGAGAAACACGCGTTTCGCCAGAAACGTGCAAGAAACTTCGTTAGAAAGACACGTTTGGGGTCGAAATCCAGAGTTGAGGTCCACATAGATCCTTCTCACCATCATCTATACAAAGGGAGCATCATTGCTGATACCGCCCGCATTCATCAAAAAATGAGTATTGTCAGGAAGGAGCGCCATGCATAAGCTACCGCTCCCTTGTTTTGGGACCCTTTATACCAGATCCCTATCTTTCTGGGATATTCTAACACACTAGCTAAAATGCCGAAAGCAATACGCCATCCCTCCCATACAGCAATACATAAAGGATCATTAATGGTTTGCGCCACTATCCTGCATAGATGGTAACATGTCATCACCCATATAACGATACATAAAGCATGAACCAGGCAGAGAGTCACTTTGTGCTTGTCTACAACTATTGGGATATATATAGATTAAGT
>DATAYF010000409.1:0-4510 GCA_036272735.1 Ktedonobacteraceae bacterium | reverse complement strand
ACGAGAAGAACCCGATGCTTATATTATCCATGAATTTGGTGAAGAACTTTTTACTGAGGCGTTGCCAGAAATCGCCAGCTACCTCACCAGCACGGATGAGCGGGTCCGTTATATGGCACTGCATGTCTTGAATTTCCATTTCCGATCGAAGGACTATAAATATGCCGCAATAAACATGCTCCAAGATGATCCTGACGAGGAATGCCGTGAGCAAGCAGCCGGAGGGTTAGGATCGCTGATGAAAAACACCGGGGATCGTGAATCATTGCACGTACTGGCTCAGGTAGTACGTAACGAACAGGAGGGAAACTTGATACGTGCCCTCGCTTATTCGTCGATGCGTGCTATTGTGCACGATGATCGCAAAGAGCAGGACGAGCTTATCGGAAATTTCGATGCGTACCGAGCGAATTGGGATTTTGTAGATAGCTACCAGGAGGGATGACGCTGGTGTCATTCCTCCTGAATAGCCGATATAGGTTCGTTAGGTGCAGACATATGCTGCTTCTGTGGCTGACGAGTCCACTGACTAAGAGCGGCAAAAACGACCACGAGCAAGGATGCGCCTACGGTGGCAAATGTGATCTGCTCGTGTAACAATACTGCCGACCAGAGCACCGTGAGTATTGGTTGCACCAACTGTATCTGCCCAATACGTGCGACACCGCCCGCCGCTAAACCACGATACCAGACAAAGAAGCCAAGGAACATACTGACCACAGCGACATAGGCAAAGCCAAGCCACGGCACAGGCGCGATAAGGCTACCACGCGGGTGAAAAGCCAGGATAAGCGGCACCACCAAAAGTGGCGCGGATAACAGAAGTGCCCAACAGATGACGCGCCATCCTCCCATTTCACGAGCCAAACGCCCACCCTCCGCGTATCCTACAGCACCGAACGCTACGGAGGCGAGCAATAATAGATCAGCAGGTTGCAGATGACCAGCGCCTTGCGTAATCGCAAAGGTCAACACAGCCAGCACGCCACCAGCGCAGGCCAACCAGAAAAACTTCGATGGACGTTCGCCAGCACGCACCACCGCCATCACAGCAGTGGCCGCAGGCAACAATCCAATCACCACCGCGCCATGTGACGCGGG
Source organism: Ktedonobacteraceae bacterium (assembly GCA_036272735.1). Lineage (GTDB taxonomy): Bacteria > Chloroflexota > Ktedonobacteria > Ktedonobacterales > Ktedonobacteraceae > DATAYF01. The sequence goes on along the minus strand of DATAYF010000409.1, from coordinate 3,409 downwards.
CACACTTTGCAGCGCCAGCGAGGCACATAGCGGGAAGCCAACCACGACACCAAGCGCCACCAGAGCCAGCGGAATCCAATATCGCCGCGCCGGAATTTTTTCACGACGCAACAAAAGTAGGATTCCTGCTAACAGAGCCGCCACGATTGCCCGCCCCAGAGCAACCACCGTTCCTCCCAACAAGGGGTCCGCCACCCGTGTCGCAGGGAGCGTAAAACTGAAACAGAGCACACCCAGACCGCCCATCAGCAGCCCTTCCCTGATAGCTATTGGTTTTTGCGGAGCATTCACCATTACGTAGAATCCCTTCTCTAAAAGCAAAGATAATAAATCAACCCGAAAGGATATATGAAGCAATTATTCCATAAAAGCTGAGGAGAAAGAAAGAGCCAAAGGCATAAAACACGTGCAGAGACAGGTGAGCCAATACTAGCACCGCATGAAAAAGCCCTCACTGCATAACAGCGTGAGGGCTTTTTCATGCGGTATAGATTACCCACGAACAAAAACTACGAAATCAACTTACGTTTACTATTCAAGTAGTCAACCAGCAGGTACTCGCCCAGATTATCTTTGTCAGCGTAGAATGTACGCCCGTGATTCACCTGCGAAAGCTGGTTCACGAAAGCAGACATCCAGGCGTCGTCGTACAGCATAAAGGTATTGATGGTAATACGCTCACGCGTACAACGCTGCACCTCTAACAAGGTCTGCTGCTCGGCGCTGGCACTAGGGAACTCGAACGACCAGCCGTATTCCTCGTCATACCAGACGGTCGGACCACCATCAGTAATCATGATAATCTGCTTGTTCGCACCATGCTGCCGTCCCAATAGTTGCCGCGCCAGCATCAAACCATGAGCCATATTCGTCCCACGTTCGTTATCGTAGCGGCTCATCTCGATCAACTCATTCGGCTTGTACTCACGAGCGACAAACGAGAAACCAACGATATACAGATTATCGCGTGGAAACTGCGAACGAATCAAACTCTCAAGTGCCACAGCAACCTTCTTCGCCGCTTGCTGACAACCGTTATACACCATACTCAGACTCATATCGATCATCAGCACCGTCGATGATTGCGAAGTCATTTCAGTGCGATAGACTTCAAAATCGTCCTTGAGCAGATGCACCGGCGTGCCAACACCGTTGCGTTGCAGCGAGTTCATGAGCGTTTTCTGCAAATCGAGCAAGAAGGGGTCGCCAAACTCGTAATTCTTGCTCTCATCAGTGCGCTCACCCCCAACGCCACGGAAGGGTACCACGTGCCGACCAAAACCGTCGCGCTTGAGCTTATTAAAGATGTCTTGCAGGGCCTTCTGACCAATCTTACGAATACCTTTGGCGGTTAACTCGTAACGATTGCCCTTTTTCTGGATGTAGCCCGCCTCTTCCAGCATCTTCATCAGCGCTTTCATCTGCTCGACAGATTGGTACTCATCGTCACCCAGCAGTTCTTTGACCTTCTGACTATCGATGGCTTCGATATCGTCGAGCCGACGCGCCTCCTTGAACTGATCCTCCAACCCTTCCATTTGCTGCATGCGACCCATCATACGCATGGCCTCATTGAGTGGCAACGTTTCCTCACCATGGAACGGGAAACGCGTACGTGCATTCTCGGAGGGAGCCATCTGTGCCATGTTTTGTGCCAGTTCCATCAGGTCAACACGGATGCGATCATCGCCCATCATCTGGTCCATCAGATCCTGCAACTCCTGGCGCTGCTCGGGCGAAAGGTTATCCATGATGCCCTGCATCGCCGCCTGCTGCTGCTGCATCTGCTCGATCAGGTCATCAAGCGAATTGACCCCAGGGAAGTACTGCCCATGCTTCTGCATAAACGAATCGAAGTCAGGCTCACGTCCCTCCTGGCGCTCACGCAGCATCTTGTTGAGATCGCGAATCATCTCGCGCATATTTGCAACGTCCTCGGGGCTCATGTTCTGCAACGATTGTTGCATGCCCTGGAAGAACTGCTGCATCATCTGCTGCTGCAAGCTACTCATCAACTCCTGAAACTGCTCACGCGCCTGGTCATCCATGAAGTCGTAATCGGAGAGCTGTTTGATCTGCCCCGGAATATCCTGCGGTAAACCATCGAGATACTCCTGCTTGCGCTTGGCAATCATTTCCAACATACGCTGCTTCTGTTCGGGCGTGAGATCATCACCACCAGGGGAACCACTCTGCCTGGCCTGACCGAATTGTCCCTGCTCCCCTTGTTGGCCTTCCTGGCTCGATTGCTGACCAGGGTTGTCCTGTGGTTGGTTAGCTGATGGATCGTCATGAGCATCCAGGCGGCGCTGGATACCCTGACGCTCCAACTGCTTAATCTCATCGAGCTTCTGGCGGAGATCGTCCATGACGCCGGAAGCCATATTATAGCGATTCAGTTGTTCTCTACGCGAGTTGCGCAGTCGCTCCATCATCTCGCGCATGCCCATGGCACGGCGACCATCTTCACCACGAACACCCTCCTGCATCAAGCGCTTGAGTGCCTGTTGCAGGTTGCCGTCTTCCATGTAGTCGTCAGAAAGCGCATTGAGGACATCATCAGCGTCGATACCCTCGATCTTTTGCGACCCATCCCAGCGTGAGTACCCGTAGCGTTTCTTATAAAAGCGTTCGAACATGTGGCGTGTTCCTTCATATCTATGCACAATGCCTAGCGCCGGTAGCGAACCTTCCCGCCAGCGTCATCCTTATTTAAGCGGCGATTCAGGTGTAATCCTTCAAGGATAAATTCCACGGTAGAGGCCACCGTCGCCGGGTTGCCCCGCCCATTCAGCTTATCAATCGCTTTGCTCAATCCACCAACTTTGGAAAGCTGGTTCACATACTCCATCGAAGGCATATCGTCTCCGACCTGCACGTGCAAGCCCCGCTCGAAGCCCGCCACCAGTTGATCGAACTCACGATTTTCGAAGTAGTCGCCAAAGACACTGACAATCGACGCATTAATCAGCTTCTGCACTACGCGATCTTCTTTGGCATCACCAACGGTATCCAATTCAATCTTACCACAAGTCGACGCCATGATCGCCGATAGGTCGCTGACGCGTGGTGCGACAGCGCGTTCTTTCAGGCGCAACGCCCTACGACTGGCGTTACTCAGCACGTTCTCGTAGTTGGCAACCGACACACGTACGCTGACGCCGGAACGCTGGCTAATGTCATTGCTACGACGAGCCAGGTGCGTGATTTCAGCAATCACTTCCTTCATGAATTGCGGTACGGCCACTTCCATACCCTCGGTAGTAAAGTGGTTGCTCTCACTCTCCATAATCTGGATTTCGTGCTCAACGGTGTACGGATAGTGCGTGCGAATTTCCGAGCCAACGCGGTCCTTCAGCGGCGTAATGATGCGACCTCGGTTGGTATAATCCTCCGGGTTGGCGCTGGC
>DATAYF010000408.1:0-16118 GCA_036272735.1 Ktedonobacteraceae bacterium | reverse complement strand
ACCAGACCTACTTCCAGGCCAAAAACCATGGTTGGAAGATATGCTAGAACGTGCATGTTATTATTTTATGCATTATCAAACTGAGGGCAGTAGCGAATTGCTCGCACAGTTAGAGGTCAATCAACCCTTTCCTGTTGCGCCAACGCTTATTCATGGCGATTTTACCGTCGACAATGTTTTGATACACAACGGCAAGGTAAGTGGGATCATCGACTGGGCACTTGGCAACTCTGGAGATCCGCGTTACGACCTCGCGTTAGCGCTACGCACCGAACAAAGTCTGTTCACAACGCCTCAAGATAACCAGTCTTTTTTTGAGGGCTATGGATCAGCCAGTTTGAGCTTATACGACTACCGTTATTTTAACGCTTTGTACGAGTTTTTTTAGGCATAAATCTGCTACCCCTCTGAATGGAAACAATAGGAAGAGAAATGAGCATAAACAAACACCAACTTCACACCACCTTTGACCAGAATGCATTCTAAATGCATTCTTCACGTATGCATCAAATACGATAGAATATGAATTGTCACTGGTTTTTTTATATCTGAATATGGTTGATTTGAAGTAGGAAGCTGAGTGCACAAGCCTCGTGAAAGGAAGGTGACCGTGTGCCAACCGCCTTGAGGGTTGAGGGGTATCGCTTTTTCTTTTACAGTAACGAAGGACACGAACCGCCCCATATTCATGTTCAAAAAGCAGAAGGGATCGCCAAATTCTGGCTTAAACCGAAACCAGTTACAGCGGATCGAGGAGATTATTCAGGAACATCTCACGCAGCTTCAGGAGGCATGGCATGAGCACTTTGCAAAGTGAAATCATTCACGCAAGCACGTTTTTTTCAAAGATCATCGGTTATACGTTCATCTCAACGATGAGCGAGAGATTAGCGTTCCCCTCGCCTGGTTTCCCCGTTTGCTTCATGCTACAGACGAGCAACGCCAAGGTTGGGAGTTGATTGGTCAAGACGTCGGCATTGACCGGGAATCCGTCGATGAAGACATTTCTGTTGCTGGTTTGCCTGGTTGGCCCAGTGATTAACTGAATTTGATAAAATCCTAATCCTTACGTAGATTACTCTATACGAGTTTTTATACTACGTTAAAGGATAAAATAGTATTATGGTGAAAGATACGGCACCCAGCATAGATACAGCCAATCGCACCAAAAAGTTCGCGACTATACTTGGTATCACCTATAGCATTGTAATCAATGGCGTACTGCCATTCGTTATCTACACTCTACTGCAAAACTACGCTCACACGTCCGAGTTTGTCGCGCTGATCGCTTCCGGTATCCCACCCGTAATCGATACGATCATCGGCGTGATCCGCAAAGGGCGTATGGATTTTATCGCAGTTATCGCGTTACTGAGCATCGCAGTCAGTCTCGTGCTCATTCTGCTTGGTAGTGACCCCAAGGTATACCTGGTACGCGAGTCGTTCTTCACTGTCGCGTTTGGTCTTGCCTACCTTGTCTCGTTTCTCTTCCCCAGACCACTGGGGTTTTACTTCGCGCGTGCATTTGTAACAGGCAATGTCCCTGAGAAAGTGGCATGGTTCAATTCACTCTGGCAATACCAGGAGTTTCGCCATTCAATGAGGGTGTCAACCGCCGTATGGGGCGTTGGTTTTCTACTTGAGGCGGCTGTACGCACTTACCTGGTGCTCACCTTATCGGTTTCACAATTTCTCCTCATCTCGCCGTTCGTGCTCTACGGCATAATCGGCGCAATCATACTCTGGACAGTGCTATACTCGCGCCAAGGAAGCAAGCGCGCTAATGCAACAAGCCCACAGAGTGCACCACTACCAGAAACAGCGACCCCTACCACAGGGAAATAGAGGCTATAAGAGGTCCGCAGGAGCGAGAAAAAAAGCAGGAGCGGCAACGGTTCGTCGCCAGGCTCCTGCTTCTCAAGAGAGGTCATCTGAAAGAGACTACCCTTAACTCATCGACAGATATGGCTATCTAAAATAGCCATATTCCAAATTACAACACTACACGTTCAGCCATACCTTCAAGCCGCAACAGTTCTGCCTTGACGGGCAAGCCACCACCATAGCCGGTCAGCGAGCCATCTTTGCCGATCACGCGATGGCAGGGGATGATGACCGGTATGGGATTGGCTCCATTGGCTGCTCCCACCGCTCGTACCGCCTTCACGCGATCCACATCCTGGGCAATATCCGAGTAGCTACGCGTCTCGCCATAAGGGATACGTCGCAGGGCATTCCACACGTCCACCTGGAAAGGCGTGCCACGCAGATCGAGCGGCAGCGTAAACTCGCTCCGTTCGCCGCGCAGATACTCGGTCAATTGCCGCGTGTATGGCTGCATCTGCTCCGCGTCCTCCACAAGCTGCGCGCCGGGAACGTATTTCACAACCCAATCACGCATTGTTTCGAACGTGCCGTTGGGGAGCATAACGCTACACAAACCGGCCTCGGTTGCCGCCAGATAAAATGTCCAATCGCGGAACTTTACCGCGTCCCAATAAACAACTTGCTCCGTTTTTCGCATCTTCTTCATCCTTCTGTGCATCAAAGTCCGGCCCAGATGTGCATGGTCGCGTAGCCACGCCAGGGTCTCCACACCTGTGCATGCTTCGTTATACTCTTCACATCCGCGGCTAACCCGTGTGCCTCAAGCGCTCGTCGTAGTCCCAGGTCACTCGCGGGAAAAGCATCGGGATCACCCAGTGCGCGCATCGCAATGTACGATGCGGTCCACGGTCCCACACCTGGCAGTTCCAATAAACGCGCACCGACCTCCTCACGATCAGCACTACGCTCCAATACCAGGCGACCTGCACTCACCTGCTCGGCTAGCGCCCTTAACGCACGCGTACGCCCACCCGTCATGCCCAGGCCCGCCAGATCAGCCTGCGCGATCACTTCGGGCGTGGGAAAAAAGTGCGTGAGCGCACCACTAGCGGCAGCCAGCGGCTCACCAAACTTCTGTACCATACGGCCGATCAGCGTGCGCGCTCCGGCGACCGAGACCTGCTGGCCCAGGATCGCCCGTACCGCCATCTCAAAGCCGTTCACCGCACCCGGAATACGCAGCCCCGGACGCGCCTCGATCAGCGGAGCCAGCATGGGATCGGCCCCCAACAGTTCGTTAATGGCGGTGGGATCGGCGTCGAGATCACACAGGTGGCGACAGCGCTGCACAAGCACGTTGATGTCTTGCAACCTGTTCAATTGCAAGCGCAGCACCAGGGCATGTTTTTCGCGCTGTGGCTCAATCTCCACAATACCGCGCGTCTCCCCCAGCGCCACCGTCCGTCGATAGCAACCCGCGCCGACCTCCTCCACACCTGGAATAGCGCGCCGACCCAGAAAATCGAGCAGCGCGGCGCTATCGAATGGCGGACGATACGGCAGGTGCAACACGAGCTTGCCCTCGCCACCATTGCTGGTGGAAGACGAGCGCCGCAACTCCGATGGAGGGCAGCCAAAGGCTGCTTGCATGGTGTCGTTGAACTGGCGAATGCTGGCGAAACCCGCCGTGAAGGCGATTGTCGTCAGTGGCAGATCAGTTTGATCGACCAACAAACGGGCGGTTTGCGCTCGACGCGTACGCGCCAGGGCCAGTGGACCGGCCCCAACCTCCGCCATCAGTTCACGATGCAAATGCCGTTCACTGACAGCCAGGCGGCCAGCTAATCCCGCCACACCTTCGCTATCGACGACCCCATCAGCAATCAGCCGCAAAGCCCGCGCAGCCAGGTCAGCTCGTACGTTCCAGTCTGGCGAGCCTGGACTCGTCTCTGGTCGACAACGGCGACAGGCACGAAATCCCGCCGCCTCGGCTGCCGTCGCGCACGCGTAGAAGCGCACGTTTTTGGCCTGCGGCGTCTGAGCCGGGCAGATCGGCCGACAATAGATGCCCGTAGACGTGACTGCCGTAAAGAAGCGTCCGTCAAAACGTGCATCACGGCTACAGATTGCCCGGTAACAAAGGTCGAAATTGTCGTGAATCTGTGCTGTTTTCATAGCATCATCATATACGATTTTCACCACCATGACTAGCGGTTTTCGGACATTACCATGAGCACCACAGCCTATATGCCACCACCACGCGAATGGATGATTTGCCCGGTGATCCACTCAGCCTCGTCGCTGGCGAGAAAAGCGATCAGGCGAGCAGCATCTTCGGGCTGCCCGATCCTGCCATGTGGTGAATGCTTCACTATCTCCACCTTCAATTCCTCCGGCATCCAGCCGGTATCCGTTGCGCCGGGGTCGACTGCGTTAACCGTGATACCCTTCGCCGCCAGGTCAGCCGCCAACGAAACCGTGAATGCCTCTATAGCACCTTTCGTGGCAATGTATGCCAGTTCGTTCGGCATCGGACCCGTGGATTGCCCGGAGGTGAGGCTGATAATGCGCCCGCCGGGACCTCCGGGATAACGACGAGCGAACTCCGTACTTAAAAGGAACGTGCCACGCATGTTGACAGCATAGTGCGCATCCAACATGTCAGCCGTCAACTCCTCGTAGTTACCATTGGTTGAGTAAGCCGCGTTATTCACCAGGATCGAAGGCATGCCTAAACGCTTCTCAACCTCATCGAGAATGCGCTGGGGGGTAGCAGGCAAGCTGAGATCCGTCTCCATATGCTCACACACCACGCCCATGCCGAGTAACTCAGCCCGTAAGCTCTCAGGTTCATCCTCATCCGCACCCCACGGCATCTCGCGATCAAACTGACGCCAATGCGTAAAAAAGATGGCCACGTGTCTGGCAGCCAGTGTGCGGCAGACGGCAGCGCCAATGCCACGTCTCCGGCTCGCCCCCGTCACAATTGCAATCCGCTGTTTCATTGCTTCCATCGACATGTATTTCTTTCTCCTAATTCAAAAGCCAGGGTTACAAGGGGCAGCAGCCCCTTGACTGGGGTCTGGGGCTGTGCCCCAGCCTCCCCCTTTTCCGCTGCCGTAGGCGGCGTCACAAAGACGTAAAATGGCAGAGAGAACCTTTGCGGAAAGCAACAGAAGCGCAATTATAGTAGAGAGGGGAATCGACATACCAACAATGGCGTAATGAATACGAGGAAAACGCAAGCGTGTAGTCGCAGTCAGCATGCCAGGCAACTTCTGTAACGCAAAGTATAAACAAGAGATTGAGTAACCGGGTTTTTACGAAGAATACATATTCTTCCAGAACCAGGCAATCAAGTTCAATCTACCAGTATCATACTCGTGCAACTACAGGTTGCCAGCCATCTGCGCTACCTCCTTGGGGAATGAATACCTGCAGTATAACAGCGTAGGATGCACTGTGTCAATTAAAAGACAACGCGATTCAGGGCAATCGCATCTAAATAAGCTCAACAAAGAGAGAATCGCTGCGATTGCCCTGGCCACTTAGGACATTTTTCGAGGAATGAGCAATTATCCCTCCACCTGTTCCTCCACCATGAGCATGTGCGCTACTTGCTCTGCTGTGGTTGGAGCATACTGCTTTTCGGGATTGAAAAGAGCAGTGTGTTTCTCGCCAGGAGAGGCAAATACTTGACGGAGTTGCTGCATAAAGCGGCGATTTGCCTCGCTGTAACGAGCAATCGGTTCGTTCGGGAGTGCCTCATCCATCCAGATGGCATAATATGCGGCCCACGACCTGTTCCTCTTGCTTGCTCAATTTGATTGGAGGCTTCCATATCGTTGGCTGCATTTCCTTGCTCCTTGCCGTTTCCTTGATAACGGCCACAAATAACAAATATTCTTGATATTTCTGTTATCTATGTTATTGTATGCAGGAGGGAGATCACTCCAGATCAGAGAACTGGAACGCTCCGTCAAGAAGCGGGCTCTTCCTGCTTGAGGTGAAGAAAAGCATCTCCAGGAAAAGAGAAAAATCGAGGAAAGGTATTTCGTATGAATAAGGATGAGCAGTTGCTGTATGCAGACCACATCAGGCATTTTTACACCCTGCGGTACGGTTTTCCTCCCATGGTAGGTCGGCTGCTTGGCTACCTGCTGGTCTGTGTCCCCGAGAAGCAGTCAATGAGCGAGCTTGCTGATGCGCTCATGGCGAGCCGCAGTGCCATTGCCGGCGCGGTCCAAACGCTGGAGAATTACCACCTTGTCAACCGAACTCGCGCTGCTGGCCAACGAAGCGATTCAATCAGTCTCAATCCGGTTGGTATTGAGGGGAAAGGATTTGACGCGACCGTTTACCAAGAGCAGGCTGCCCTGTTCCGAGAAGGTCTGAATGCTTTGAAGGACGAGGGGCAAGATCCGCGCATCTCTCTGTTAGAAGAAGCCGCCGCACTTGCCGAATTCTTGGCCGAGCAAATACCCGCCCTCCATAAAGAATGGTATAAACGGCGCGATGCACTCCGGCGTAATCGCAGTAAAGAAATGAGCAAAGATGTTGTTCAATAGGGGGATGATCATGCTGAAAAAGAAGTCAAAAAAAGCCATGGGTGTTGAGGAATACGTCCTGATCAACGGAATTCATCAGTATCTATTTCATTCTGGGACAACCGATGAAAATCCAGTCCTGCTGTTTTTGCACGGTGGACCTGGAAGTGCAGCATCCCTGTTTGCACATGCTTTTCAAGAAACATGGGAAGAGCTGTTTACCGTAATCCATTGGGACCAACGGGGGACGGGAAAAACGCTGACGAAGAATCCGGAGAACTATCCGACTCTTGAGGTGCTCCTCCAGGATGTCCTGGAAATTGTTCACTATCTCAAGAGCAAATATCACAAACAGAAGATTGTTCTCCTTGGTCATTCCTGGGGAAGTGTTTTAGGGAGCCTTTTTATCAAAGGCCATCCAGAAGAAGTCGCGTATTATATTGGTGTAGGACAAGTGATTAATAAACTGGCAAGTGAGCGCCTCAGCTATGCAAAAGTGAAGGAGGTCATTGTTCAAGCAAACGATCAGAGCGCGCTAAAAAAGCTTGAGGCTCTCGGTGACTATCCTGGAGAGCAATTCGATACGCAATGGCTGAAGAAATCGCTCCAACTCCGCAAATTGCAAGGGAAATATCATCTCACGATGAAGTCGAATGTCTCCCCGCTGAAAACACTTTTGACCAGTCCTCTTTTTCAATTCTCCGACCTCTCTGCATTGATAAACGGGAATAAAGCAAATAAAGAACTGATGACCTTCTTAGGAAGATTTGATTTAAATGCAGATCCGGCAGAATACACAGTTCCTCTCTATTACATTGTCGGCGAACAGGACTGGCAGACGCCCGTTGCTCTTACGCAAGACTATGTTCAAAGAATCACTGCCCCAGAGAAAAAGATCTACATTATACCGAATGCTGGACATATGACCATGGTCGACCAACCTGCCTTGTTTCTGCGTATCCTTCGAGACATTAAAAACAGACAGGAGAATGGGAAAGGAACAGAACAGGAATAGGAAATAGATCACTTCACGTTCGTCGTTTGAAAGAGATGGAATTGAACCTATCGCACCCAAACTGGAGCATACCGTTTTCCAGTTTGGATGCGCTGATCCCTAAAGAGCCTTTCATGCGCTGCGTCTACCAACCTCTGCTTAGAGCTCAGAAGCGATTCTTTATAAAGAGTATCCTGAATCTCATAAAGAGTATCCTGAACCTCCTCCATTTCTCGACCGATCCTCTAGCGCTTCCCTCGTCCTGACTCCTGCTCGCCGCAGGACGGTTTTGAGCTTATTTAGATGCGATTGCCCTGATACTGTGAGTACAAGGCAGAGATATAATAATCTCATGAATACAAATATAAGTAACGCAACCAGCGAAGACAAAGCCTATCTTGCTGGTTTGTTTGACGGTGAAGGTAGCGTCAATATCTTTAAACAGTCTCGCTCATACATGGCCTATTCTGCCTACTTTATCGAGATTAGCATTGGCAATACACATGAAGGCGTATTGAATTGGGTTCTTGAAAAGTTTGGTGGTAGGGTTGCACATAATTCAGATCACCGCACTGCTGGAAGTCGTAAAGTTTGGCGATGGAGAGCGAGTTCCAATGAGGCATATGAGATACTTGTCGCAATGCTTCCATACCTTATTGTTAAGAAGGAACAAGCACAATTAGCTATCGAGTTTAGAGAGCGCCAAGTAAAATTTAGTGGGCATAGTAGTACACCATTAACTCAGGAAGAGAATGAGCGGAGAGAAATGCAAAAGGTTGAACTTATTGCTATGCGCACTACAAAGAAGGATGAATAATGCGCCGCTACTCACGTAGTGAAAGTTGATCCCAAACATACCAGTCAGATATGCAGCAGTTGCGGAACCATCGTCAAGAAAACACTTGATGAGCGTTGGCGCTCATGCGAATGCGGGTGCGAACTGGACAGGGACCACAATGCTGCCATCAACATAAGAAATCGTTGGCTCGGTAGGAGCCTTCAGTTAGCGTAAGTTAGCTGAGAAGCCCCTGCGTTTACGCATGGGGTGCTTCACTAACATGCCGACTCGCCTACCAGAAGAAAAATCTTTCTGGTTGTACGGTACCTTCTCAATATAGTTGCTTCTCGTATGGTTGAGCTGCACATAGTACTTTGCAGCTATTTGATTCACAGATGAGCAGGGGCTATTTTTGAGTCGCGTATACTATTGATAGTTCTAAGTCTATGTATCATGCACGACAAGAAGTGCTTGGAACAACGTTGGTTCAGCGACAGGTACACGTCTCAACTATGGTTATCAAATATATAGCGGAACGTGTTGATGACAGCTATGCATGACGTTAAGTTGTCCTGTCGCCCACGTTTTGAAGGATCGAAAGGACCAGTGAACATTATGACAAATTATGAAGAGAACGCAATAGAAGAATTGAACGACGAGCAGCTTGCTGAAGTTACCGGTGGCTGGGGTTGGGGTGGAGAGAGCAGCCGCACCAGCATCGGTCTTGGAGTGGGCCTGGGTATCAGCAGCAGCTCCTCAGAGTACTAGCTTCGGTTATCTCCGGGAGCGCTCATGGTGCCGGGTGGTGGTGTCTCACCACTATCCGGCTTTTTTGTCGCTTGCCTGTTCTTTTTTATTTGTAAGTGTAAGGAGTAACGCATGCCTTCCCCTGAACCTTCAATCTTTCGGGAAAAAGCACTCAAGAAATATTTTCGGAAGCAAGAACAGAATGTTGTGTTACGCCTGATTACGCCGCCGGTCTTTGCCTGCTTCTGGGTCATTCTGCTGGTCTTCTGTGCGGGGGGAGCGCTAGCCTGGTCGATACACGTACCGGTATCCGTCACCGGACAGGGGATCGTGGCGCAGCAGGCTATGGGCAACAGTTCACAAGAGCACGAAGTTGTGGCGGTCCTATTCTTTCCACCCAACGAGCAGGCACACCTGCACGTGGGGCAGCCGGTCAATCTGCAAATCGGCCCACAAGGAAGTAGCGTCACCAGTTCTGTACAGCAGGTAAATACTACATTGATCAGTCCTGAGGAGGCGCGTTCACGTTTCAATTTGCAGGGCGGGCTTGCCCAGGTCATTATTGGTCCTTCTGTGCAGGTCACGGTTGCTATTCACCCATTGGCTTCGGCACGTGTCTACGTTGGCAGCGTCTGTGCCGCTAGCATACAGACCGGGTCGCAAAGTATACTCTCCCTATTACCTGGTATCAACTACTTTATTCAATAAATACAGAAAAACATGTATACGTAGCAGAAGGGATGGATTTTTCATGGCACAGACGCAGCACGAGCCTGATGCTTCTCCATCGCAAGATCAGCAGCACAAGCAAAAAAGTATGTTTGCGCCCTTGCTCAATTTGCCGACGCGTCAGGTTGCGATAGTCAAAAGCACGTCCCCCAAGCTTCCTCACACCAAACTACCCAGCCTGCGAACACGTGTAAACCGGCACGACGGGCATGAACATAACCTGCACGAGCAGGAAGCAGAGGACATTCCTGAGACTGAAGAGCCTGCGACTCGCTTGACTGCTATCGAAAAAGCCCTGATCAGCCATCCTGAACTTGATATTCCCACCATGCGTTTAACCGCCATTCAACATAACCACATGCTTATCGCCCCCGCGCCTGTCGCGCCCACAAGCGACGAACGCGCCGGTGTGGAACCTACCGAGAGGATGCATCACGTACCAACTCCACAAGCATCCGCACAACCGCAGCCCGCACAAGCACCTGCGCAACCAAAACAACCGACCAAAGAGACGCCAGCAGCAGTAAAACAAACTCCCCAGCCACCTGCGAAATCACGTCGCAAACACAAGCTACGACGTGTCCCCGAAATGCGGCAGATGAGCGCGGTCGAATGTGGGGCCGCTTGCCTTGCCATGGTTCTGAACTACTATGGACATGCTGCCAGTATTTCAGAGGTGCAGGAGCGCTGTGGCGTGGGTCGTGATGGCCTTTCCGCACTAGCGATTGTGAAATCCGCGCGCAAATATGGCTTTCGCGTGCGACCAGTCTCCATCAAACAGAACGATTTTCGCTCCGTCAACCTCCCGGCTATCATTCACTGGGAATTTAACCATTTTGTGGTGCTTGAGCGCTGGTCTCCTAATCACGTTGATATTGTTGATCCAGCCGTAGGCCGCCGTCGCCTGACGCCTGAAGAATTTGACGAAGCTTTTACCGGCGTCGTCATTATGTTGGAGCCGGGCAACCAGTTCGAGCAGCAAGGGCAACAGAGCAGTTTCTCATTGACAACCTACCTGCGTTCGCTGCTTAGCGTGCGTGGCATTATCCTACAAATTATTCTCACCTCGCTGCTTTTGCAGGTCCTGGGTCTGAGTACGCCGGTGCTAACGGAAATTGTTGTGGATCATATTATTCCATCCAGATCCATCGGCATGTTGACGCTGCTCGGCCTGGGTATGATCTTGCTCATCGTTGCGCAAGGCGTCTCGACCTTCTTGCGTGGCACCTTGCTGCTCTACCTGCAAACGCGCGTCGATGCGCAGATGATGCTCAATTTCTTCGAGCACCTGCTTAGTCTGCCGTATCGCTTCTTCCAGTTGCGCCTCAGCGGTGACTTGTTGTCGCGTGTGGGCAGTAATATCGCTATTCGCCAATTGCTGACCAATCAGTTGATTTCGACTCTGTTGGATGGGAGCACCGTGGTCGTCTACCTGATCATCCTGGTCACCCAATCGGGCCTGATCGCTGGAACCGCGCTGGGCATCGGTGCTTTTCAGGTCGCGCTCCTATTGATTACGGCCCCGATCATCCGCCGACTGACTAAGCAGGATCTGGCGGCACAGGGCAAAACGCAGGGCTACTTAAATGAGGCGCTGGCCGGTATCGCTACCCTCAAAGCTGCCGGAGCGGAACAGCGCGCGCTCGAACGCTGGACAAGCCTGTTCTTCGACGAAATGAATATCTCCGTACGCCGTGACTACCTGTCGTCGGTTGTAGGCAGCCTGCTCAACGTGCTCTCGCTCTCTGCGCCGCTGCTGTTGCTCTGGATTGGGGCCATGCAAGTAACCAGTGGTGCCATGACGGTCGGGACTATGTTCGCCCTCAATGCCCTGGCGATTGGTTTCCTCACCCCACTTGGTTCGCTGGCCTCGACGGGACAAAGCATACAAATCGTGCGTGCCCACTTCGAACGCATCGCTGATATCCTTGAGGCGGAGCCAGAGCAAGACCCGCGCAAAGTACAGTCTCCGCCTAAGCTGAAAGGGCAGATCGACGTCAAAGGGGTGAGTTTTCAATATGATCAGAATGCCCCAATGGTTCTAGAAGATATCGACGTGCAAATCCAGCCCCGCAAAAAGGTCGCGCTGGTCGGCAAAACCGGTTCGGGCAAGAGTACGTTGGGGAAATTGCTGATCGGCTTGATTACTCCGACGAAAGGCAGTATTCGTTTCGATGGCTTGCCACTAGAACAATTGAATTACCAGGAAGTGCGCAGCCAGTTTGGTGTGGTATTGCAAGAAGCCTTTATCTTTAGCGGCTCCGTGCGTGATAACATTGCCCTGAACGATCCCAGCATGGATATGTCCCAGGTAGTCAGGGCAGCTCGCGCGGCGGCGATCCATGAAGACATCGAACACATGCCGATGAAATACGAGACGTTGGTCTCCGAAGGTGGAAGTGCGTTTTCCGGCGGACAACGTCAACGCCTGGCCCTGGCGCGCGCGCTCGCCAGCCACCCGGCACTGCTACTGCTCGATGAGGCCACGAGCGCGCTGGATGTGGCAACGGAACAGGTCGTCGAGGAGAACCTGAACAGTCTCTCCTGTACGCAGGTTGTGATCGCTCACCGCCTGAGCACTATCAAAAACGCCGACGTGATCCTGGTGCTGGATCAAGGCCATATCGTTGAGCAAGGCACGCACAAGTCGCTCTTGCAAAAGAATGGCTACTATGCACGCCTGATTAAGACCCAGATCGAAAACGGCGAGATCGAAGCCGCGTAGTCATTGCTAGATGAGATACATAAAGCTTTGTTAATGGTTTCCGGAAACCATTACTATTCCTTTATGTAATTGGTCGTTGGGTTCGTATACGACGTAGTCAGCGAAGGCATAATATTTATACGGAATGTGCAGCGTGCGTAGGTCGTGTTCCAGCAGCGCCACCTGTGGTGCGCCCTTGCTAAACACGTACGCCGGTGAATACGTACTTTGTATGATGCGCGTATAGGGTGGATAGCGATCCTGGGCGGGCTGAAGTTGGTCTCCAAGCGGCGTACAAAGGATGTTTTCATTGCTCTGGAAAACGAGGTTGTAGCAGTTCCAATAGTCTGCATAGACGCGGGTGGCACCAACGCTTTCTAGATACTGGATAAGGGCCTGTTCTTGTTGCAAACCATCCTGCGTGCCCTGGTTGAAGGTACGGATCGTGCCGAGCAGGAACATCAGCTCAATGAAGAGCAGCAGCGCGATACGCAGAATCAGCAGTGGTCGTATCCCGCCCACCATCACGATTTTTTGCCTGTTGAAGCCGTTCCACAGGGGCCACAAAATGGCGGGAATAGTGAGTTGCACGCAGATCAGGTAGCGCGAGGTAGGGCCTGGAACGAGAGCCGAGCTAGGGCTGGTAATGTAGGAAAGCATGGTCAGAATGCCTCCTAGCAGGAGCAGCAAACGCGCCCATTGTATGACATAGTTGTCGCGCTCCTCTCGCGTGAACGCGTGGTCGTGATTCTGCTTCCATTGCTGCCAATGCCGCCAGATGATATACCCAGCAAGGCAAGCCGCGCTGACCCAGAGCACAAAATAACCTAGTGTCCAGCCTCCTTGCAGTGCCGTACAAAGCAGCATCTGAGGGGTAGCCTGCCCCAAAAATGGCAGGTTGGTCGCCGCACAGGTTGGATTGAAGCCCGTAATGGCTGGTAGCCCGACCAGCAGGGTTCCGCTAATGTTACTCAACAAGGTGATGTGTTGTTGCGCTATTTGGGCCGCACCAGCGTGTTGCAGCGCCGCCAGAATTTCAATCGAGCTTTGTCCCGTAGGGGCGGTAATGTTGTAATAAATAATAGGCGATGCACCGATGAGCAGCCCAAAGAGCACGCATACGCCGGAGACGCGGCGCAGTTCATGGCGACAAAAGAGGAACAGCAGCACGGCAGCAAGAAAAACCCACGGCAGAATAAGCTGATCATCCCAGATGGCGAGTCCCGCGAGCAAGCCCAGCACAGCAAACTCGAGCCAGCGCCTGCGTTGAACATTACCGATATTTGCTTGTTGCGCCTGGTCCGCCGTGAGCGCAAGATGGCTGGCGATAAAAAAGATCAACGCGGCAAAGGCGACGATTTCAGGGTAGCCACCGATGCCGCGTAACTGGTGCAGCAGCATATCGACAGAACCCAGGCTAAGTAGCCCAACCGTCACGAGTGCAAGTTGCCTGTTGTAGAGCAGGCGCGTCAAATAGTACATGCATACTACGAAGATGGCAAAGAAGAGAATCAGCCCAAGGCGCAGCGTGAGCGTAGATACTCCGAAAATAGCAAAGAGGATAGCCCCAACGTAGGCTTCCAGGGGACCCATGTACGCCTGACCATAATAGAAAATAGGGTGCTCCCCGCGTACCAGGATATGTTTTGCCATCAGCCCCATCACGGCTTCATCGCTATTAGTTGAGGGCCAGTTATGGCTGATAAGTGCAAAGCGCAATAATGCCCCTGCTATCACGATCAGCCACATCCAAAATTCATGTGAGCTAAATGGACGCTGTTTCCTGACACGATCTATATATGCTAACATGTTGCCTGTTAGGACTCCGTTCTGCTTACTGAACGAATTCGTTCTGAAGCACTATACTATAAGCCACTTACTTCTGGCAAATGATGGCACAGGAGTCCGGGCGCGTAGCATGCCCAACATATAAAGGAATATTAATGATTTGGCCAAATCATTAATATTCCTTTATATGTCAGCAACCAGCAACTCACGTAAAATTGATCTCGTTCTTTAATAGCAGCCTTGCGCACAAAATGATCGAGCCGAGGGCTGCGATAATTTGGGCGCTGGCGCTGGCAAATGCGGCCCCTTCCATGCCCCAATGCGCAATGCAGGGGATGGCGAGCACGATATTGATGAGGGCTGAGGCCATGCCAATCTGTTGCAATGTCTTTTGCCGTTCGCTATGCGCCAGACGCGTCAGGCTGACAGTGGCGATGCTACCGAAGACGCTGGCAATCAGCAGGATGCGCAGTGGTTGCAGCAGGGGAAGGTAGGCATAGCCAAGGCAGTAGGTAATCAGCGTCGGGCTGATCAGGGTCACGAGAATACAAATGGGTGCAGCCAGAAACGCCATGTAACACGAGGTTTTGATAAAAGAATCGTACGGATCGAGGTAGTGGGGACCTTGCTGATGGCGTAGGAAGACCGGCAAAATCCAGGAGGTGAGCAAACCCGGAACCAGCCGTATGATGGTTGCGCTGATCATCATACTGACGGTGTACAAACCAAGTTCCTGCGAACTATACCAGTAGGCCAGCAGCAATATTTCGCTATGCTGCCAAATAATAGCATCGATGCCATAGGACACGAATGGCAATCGGCAGCAATGGTGCAAGCGTGCGCTTAAAAAGAAGCCAGGCTTTTGAGCCTCTTGAAGTGGCAACTGGCGCGCAATGCAGATGACCGACAGCATCAGCGTGAAGGTTCCTGATAGCGCGAGGACCAGCAAAAATAGTTCGGGCTGTTGGCCTTGCAACTGGCTGGCGATAATGGTAAATAACAGCGTGATCAATGCCCCGAAGAGGTTGACGCTTGCTAGCAACCTCTGCCGACGCAGGCTACGCAGGGTCACGCCAATGATCCCATTTAAAAAGAGTGGCAGTGTTGCCAGGCCACTCAATACAAGGCGTAATGGCGAGCACATAGGGAAGAGTAGGAAAGACAAGAAAGCCAGCGCGAGGTAAATAACGCTGTACAGTACGATGCGGCGGCATTGATAGTACCACAAAAAATAAAACATGCCTGCGATACTGAATGGTGTCTCTTTGTTGTGGGCCCTCACAAGCTGGTTACTGGTGATTGCCGACATACCCACGCCGATGAGTGGGACCGTGATGGTTGCTAGCCATTGCAAAAAACTGTAGGTGCCGAAGGTGCTGGCTCCTAACACCCTGGCCACCATTGCGTAGGTTCCAATGTTCACTGCAATGGTCGTGATGTTCAGACCGACTTGCTTATAGTCTGGCCGCGCCAGCAGATGCTTTTTTGCCGTGCTATACGCGAACAATACATTCCCTTCCACCCGTTCCCTCCAGTTCCGCTCGCCATCACCCCTATTTTATACTATGTTCTCCTACTTTACAGTATGCCATTGCTGAGCAAATAACTATGTGGAAGTGTGGCGATGAATCAATTAAAAAGGGATGGAAAAGGTGACACCTTGTATGACGCATCTATCATACAAGGTGTCACCTTTTCTATGGTTTGCCGTGTAGAGATATCAGGCTATTGATGCTATGTATCCTGCTCCGGCTGGTTGAGGCATAAAATCGTCTTCAGCATCAGATGTGCGCAACGCGCGGCGTAGATTGCTGAGCGCGGCTTGAATACGTTTTTTGAGCGTATTCTCTGAGGTATTCAACGTCTCTGCCATTTCGTGCAGAGTCATACTGTTGTAATAATGAAGGACAATCACGACGCGTTGCTTGCTCGGCAGGTGCTCGACAGCATGGGCAAGGTCCCAGTCGCGTTCCATGCGCCCCTTGTGGTCGTCAGCCTCCTGGG
>DATAYF010000407.1:0-21152 GCA_036272735.1 Ktedonobacteraceae bacterium | reverse complement strand
GGCCAGCACGCGGAATACATAAAGGAACCTTAATGGTTTGGTCAAACCATTAAGGTTCCTTTATGTATTCCGCGTGCCGGGGCCAGCGCTGTAAGGGAGGAGAAAGAGACCTTGCGTAACGCTTTTAATGTCCAAAGAGCCAGCCACCGTTGACGTTGAGCACTTCGCCTGTCACAAACGATGCTTCTGGCGAGGCGAGGTACAAAACTGCAGCGGCAATATCTTCGGGGTGGCCCACGCGTCCCATTGGCGTTTGATTGATGACGTTACGTATCCGCTCCTCAGGCACCTCGCCACCAAAAAAACGTGTCTCAGGAACGAAGCCAGGAGCAATCGCATTCACGGTGATCCCCTGCGGACCCAATTCGCGTGCCAGCGAATATGTTAGCCCCAACGCACCAGCCTTGGCAGCAGCATAGGCTTGTGCCCCAGCACTACTTCCACCGGTGAAAGCGGCAATCGAACTGATATTGATGATTCGTCCGCCAGGACGGGACAAATGAGGTGCTACTGCCAGGCTCATAAGGAAACTCCCTTTCAGATTGGCATCGACTATAGCGTCCCATGTCTGCTCGGCTTCCTCAAATGGAGTATCGGTAGTGATCGTTCCGGTGAAACCTGCAGCGTTCACCAGAACATCAATCTTCTCCTGTGATTTCATGACCTCTATTACCTGCTTGCTATCGCTCACATCTGCTCGATACCACGAAGCTTGTGTTCCAAGAGATGATGCAGTAGTGCGCAAAGTTTCCTCATTTCGTCCAATGATTATGACTTGAGCATGCCTTTGGACGAAGGCTTCCGCGATTGCTCGTCCCATCCCGCTGTTCCCACCGGTGATGAGAATAGTTTGCTTGTTAAATGATTGCATCATAAACCCTTCCTTTTTGCATTTGTCTCGCTTGCTAGAAACAGTATAATGTCAAGGAAGATGACTGTCCAATATATAAATCAAGGGCAACTCATATCGAGGAGATATCACAAAAATGGAATTACGTCACCTGCGCTATTTTGTGACCGTAGCAGAGGAGTTACACTTTGGACATGCTGCTCAGCGACTTCGTATCGCGCAACCCCCTCTCAGCCAACAAATCCGTCAATTGGAAGAAGAATTAGGGGTACAACTCTTTTTGCGTACCAGGCGAAGCGTCTCTTTAACAGAGGCAGGCGTGGCATTTCTTGTGGAAGCGCAGCGCGTGCTTGAGCAGGCAAAGCACGCGATAGAAGTAGCACAACGCACAGATCGTGGAGAGCGAGGGCAACTCATCATCGGCTTTGTCGGATCTGCAACGTATGGTCTACTTCCGAAGCTCTTACATAGATTCCGTGAGCGTTTTCCTGATGTTACCCTGGTTCTACATGAACTGACCACAGGACAGCAGATCCAGGCCCTTCATGAGCAACGTATTCACCTGGGAGTGCTACGGCATCCCGTGGCGCAAGATTCGCTTATGACTGAAGCTTTCACGCGAGAAGCATTGATCGTAGCTCTTCCTGAGCAGCATCACCTGGCAACACAAAAATCTCTCTCACTCTCGGCCCTGGCAGGCGAACCCTTTGTGCTGTTCCCACGTCACCTGGGAGCAGGCTTATATGATCACATACTCAGCCTTTGCCAGCAAGCAGGATTTAGTCCACGAGTTACCCAGGAGGCAATCCAGATGCAAACAATGGTCGGACTGGTAGCAGCAGGCTTCGGCATTTGCCTGGTGCCTGCTTCTCTGCAGCAGCTTCGCCAGGAAGGGGTAGTCTACTGTGAATTGAACGAGGCTCCTGCTTGCGTGGAACTTGCTCTGGCATGGCGGCGAGACGATACAACTCCTGTTTTATGTACCTTTCTCGATCTTGTACGAGAAGCACTCGCCACCACAAACAACTAGCCAGGGCTACCTATCGTACACGATGACCGCGTCGTCGGTGTAACTGGCAATTTCGCCCGCGGTGAAGGTGCGTGCGCGGCGTCCAGACGCGCTTTGCACTTCAATGGCGGCGATGCGTAACGTTGTTGGATGTTCGGTTGCCAACCAGACATCGCCGACCGTGCCAAGTTCTTTGCCTGTTTCGTTTACCACCTTTTTCCCACGCAGCTCCTGCCCTCTGGGCAGCGGCGGCAGGGCATGGGTCAACATCTGCGCATTGACAAGATCGATATGCTCTGAACCGACCTCTTTAATGCCTGTGACCGGCAGGGCGCGTTCACCATTTATGCGTGTGCTGACGCCCAGCGCGTAGATGGCGTTGGTGCCAGGTTTGAAATAAAAGTCGTCGACCACGCCGAGGGTTCTACCCTCTTGCGGCACGTATGCCTGCATCTTATATACATCCGACCACTTGCGCGTGGTGTGATTGTGATTGTCCATGAAAAATGAAGCTCCTTAAAATAGACAGGATAATTTAAGATAGAAATGCCTCTATGCAAAGCGAAGAATATATCAATTATACAGCTACGCGCTGGCGTGGAGCAAATAACCCCCCCCATATATTGATAAGTGTCTACTGAGCCGCGGACTCAGTAGACACTTATCAATATAGGGACGAAAAGATACTTTTTCGTGTATCTTATTTATCTGATCGTATGCAATCGTTGCTGCACCAGCGCGAGGTCGGGGATACCCTGCACGCCTGGCTGCTCAATCGAGAAGGAGGCGACGCAGTTGGCAAAGTTGACAGCTTCTGCCGCGTTATGGTGGCGATGGAGGTGTGTGAGAAAGGCGGCGGCGAAGACATCACCTGCGCCCGTGGGATCAACCTCAGCGGCCGCGTAGGCGGGGAAGCGCCGCGTGTCGCCATGCTGGAAGAGCGTGGCACCGTGGCGTCCATCGGTGGCGACGAGTAGCGGAATGTGCTTGCTCCAACGTGTTAGCATAGCATCGGCCTCGCCACGAAGACCATCGGCGAAGGGGAGCAGGTCGTCGTGGCTCAGGATCAGTACATCCAGTGCTGGTAACACCTGCTCGGCGGCCAGCCAGGGCGTGGGCCAGACACGGCCGCTATCGTCCCAGCGACGTAGCCACCCCTGGGGCGTCGCGGCAATGATGCGACCGGGGCGACGAGCAATGTGCGTGACAAAGTCGGCGTCGAGTTCTTGTGCCAGGGGACCCAGCAGGACGATAGGAGCATCGAGCCACGTCGGGGGCACGTCAAGTGGTGTAAGCTGCGTGCCACGAGCGTACAGATGTTGGATACGAAAGCCCTGCTCAGTGTAGGTATTGGCAAAGGTTGTCGTTTCTGCTGAAGGGCGTACCTCTAGCGAGATGCCGGGCAGTAGCGCTGGCAGTTGTGGCGCGAGATCATTGTCGGCGCAGGTGACGATTGCCGCCGCTAATCCCAGGTGATAGGCGGTCAGGGCGGCAAAATGTACCGTGCCGCCTAGCGTGAAAGCACCACCTGCCTGCATATCGCGGGTGATGTGCCCGATGGTGAGAAATTCTGGCACCTGAAGCAAGGTGGATTTTCCTTCCAGCTATGTTATGTATATGGTATGAACCGAGGCGGCAGCTAGTCACCTCGGTTCATACCATATACAAATATTAGCGTCCTGGGCGTTTCAGTGAAATGACGACGCGGCGTTCGTCGCCTTCGCCGATGCTCTCGGTGCTGATGTCGGTACTGTCGGAGAGCGCAATGTGGACGATGCGGCGCTCGTTGGGTGGCATGGCCTCAAGAGCGACGGCACGTCGGTAGTTGCGTACTTGCTGTGCGACGCGTAGCGCCAGGGAGCGCAGGTTTTCCTCGCGGCGCTGGCGGTAGTTTTCGGCATCGACGACGATGCGCATGCGGCGCTTGGTGCGGTGGCTGACCACCAGGTTTACGAGTAGTTGCAAGGAGGCCAGCGTCTCGCCACGCCGACCAATCAACACGGCAAGGCTCTCGTTGATGCCGTGAATATTGAGTGTGAGCGGGCTGGTCGAGTGCACCTGCACTGTGGCGCGAATGTTCATGTAGCGCAAGAGATGCTGCAAAACATCGACGGTGATTTCGACATCTTCGCGCGTCGGATTCTCCACAAACAGGTACTCATCGTGTGTCTGTGTGGGTTCGATGGTGGAAGCAGCGGGAACAGGGATCGGCTGATCGGCGGTCGTGATAAAAGGCACAAATTCCTCATCCTCGTCCTCGACTTCACCCTCATCGACCTCAGACTCTTCGTCCTCATCCTCATCCAGGAACTCATCATCGTCCTCGTAGGACGCAACGTCATCAGCCTCGTATGTCTCGCTCGCCTGATCGGGAAGTGGCACATCAAGATCGTCGGGGCCTAGAATGGCGTCGGCCATTTCAGGCGTGATCACCGCGCCACTGCTGATATTCGAGCCTAAACGCACAGCGGCGCGCACGCGTGCCTCTCGACCGCCGATGCCGAAAGCACCACGGCTAGGCTCCTGTAGAACGGTAATCTCTACATCTTCTCGGCTTTTCCCCAGGCGACTCAGTGCCTGCTGGACAGCTTCATCAACACTTTTGCCACTAGCCTCTATGCTTTCCACTGTTTCCTTGCCTCCCTAAAAGATTTAGCCTCGTGACCTTTGCGCACCGCTGCGACGGCGAGCGGACGCACTGCTACCGCGTTGGCGGTGATTATTGTTATTGGAAGACCCGTTGCTACGTGTGTTGGTGCGTGCGCGATTATTCACGGAACCACCATTGCTCTTGGCACCGCTGGCCCCGTTGGTGGCGATGGCTGGCTCGATGCTGCGTGGCTTCGCAACGGTTGCATCGACAACTTTGCTGCTATTCGTTTTTGTTGCGTTGGCACTGATCGTACCTGTACCTGTTTTCGCGCCATCTTTCGCAGGCATTAAACCGCCCCAACCGGTGACGAAGTACTGCTGAATGGCCTGGAAGCCATACGAGACGACCCAGTAGAGTGCTAAGCCTGCGGGAAAAGTCCAGCCAAAGAAGACGGTAATCAGCGGCATGGCATACTGCATCATCTTCATCGACTGAGCAGTGGGATCTTTTGCATTGCCTGTCGTGGGCGCCATATTTCTGGCCTGCGACATGCGTAACTGCACAAAGGTCGCCAGGCCAGCCAGGATCGGGAGGATATGTGTCGGATCAGGCTTCCCAAGCGAAAACACGAAAAATTGGATATGGAAAAGGTGATCAAGGAATGCCAGCCATGTCAACTGAATATCAGGCTTATTAACAAATGGCGGAATGAAAGGATACAAGCGGCTGTTAACAGCAGCTACAGTCAGGTTTTTATTCGACACGATGGCCTCAAACGCGAAGAAGAGGCCGTAGAGCACCGGTAGCTGAATGAACAATGGCAAGCAGCCAGCAGCGGGATTAAAGCCTTTTTCTTTGTAGAGCGCCTGTGTGCGCAGCATCTGCTCCTGCTTGTTATTGGCGTATTTCTTACGAATTTCAGCCATCAGTGGCTGCAACTCCTGATTGGCCTTCATCGACTTGAGCTGTTGCAAAGTGAGAGGGATAAGTATGAGTTTGATAATAATCGTAAGAAAGACAATAGCCAGGCCGAAATCGCCCAGGAGGCGATAGAGCACCATCAGCGCATTGAAGATGGGATCTGTAAAGATCAGGTTGAATAGATTCCCTATTGCACCTATCAAGATTCTCCTGCCTTCCTTGATCTAGTTTCCCAGGCGTTCCGGGACCGGATCATAGAGATTGCCGTGATAGAAAGGCTGACAGCGCCCGATGCGTTTCATGGTCATCCAACCACCACGGAAAAAGCCAAAACGTTCAATAGCCTCGTACCCATAATGTGAACACGAGGGAGTAAACCGACACGATGAAGGCAGGACTACCGACAGCGTGCGCTGATATAAACGGATCAATGCTAAAGCGATATATTTCACGATATTGTGACCT
Source organism: Ktedonobacteraceae bacterium (assembly GCA_036272735.1). GTDB lineage: Bacteria > Chloroflexota > Ktedonobacteria > Ktedonobacterales > Ktedonobacteraceae > DATAYF01. The sequence continues at coordinate 15,314 of DATAYF010000407.1, read as the reverse complement.
TTGCGTGTGTATAGGTATGCACATCTAGCTGCTCGTCCCGGCCTGCTGTGTGGCAGTGTTTAAGTTTGCCCGGCGTAGCAGCGTAACGATATCCTTCGAAAGTGTAAATAGATCGACGCCCAGAATAGGCTGTCGAGCGCTGAGAACAAGATCCCAGCCGTCAGGGATATCGGTAAGCAGGGGGCGAACGGCTTCGCCCAGGAGACGTTTTACATAATTACGTTCAACAGCACGCTTTGAAATGCGTTTACTAATCACAAAACCAACACGCAATTGTGCCACGTTGTTTGGTGTCCACGCAAGTATAAGCAGCCGGGAAGCGATAGAACGTCCCTGCTGCCTTACTCGCTGGAAATCGTTGTTTTTTCGTAAGCGTAACTCGCGTTTGAGTGCCACAGTTGTATAAAAAGCCTAAACGGTAAGGCTCCAGCGCCCTTTGACGCGGCGAGCTTTGAGCACGCGGCGGCCATTGCGGCTGGACATACGCTTCATAAAACCATGTTCGCGCAAACGTGGAATACGTTTGGGTTGCCAGGTACGTTTCATGGAACTTTTTTAATCCTCCAAAAGAATATCCAACAGATTATAGCGAGAATCAAGCCTGCTGTCAATTGGACAGAACTTGATTCTGCTACCATTTAGGGCGTATTAAGGCGTCTTGAAACGCAGCAATACGCGACCAAGGCGGATTTCGTCGTTATCGTGCAATGGCGTCGGCGTTTTGCCGTTCAGACGTTGGCGATTGAGATAGCTAAAATTGGTACTATTCTCATCTTCCAAAAAGTACTGATCGTTCTGCACAAAAATGTGCGCGTGTAAACGCGAGACGCCGCCTTCATCGCCACCATGTGGAGTCAGGTCAACGTCAGGATAAATGTTACTGACGGCATCTTCGCGCCCGATGGTGATGTTGTCCTTGCCGCTGATATCGAATTCCTGGTTGTTGGCCTCGACGATCAGGCGGGCCTGAAGCGCGGCAGGTGCAGCAGCTGGAGCAGCTGGAGCCTGTTGTAGCACTGGTTCCGCTGCCGGTTGTGTGGCGTCGGGTTCTGGTGTCATGGGCGGCTGTTGTGGCGCTTGCGCCTGGGCTGGTGCGCCGAGCAGGCTTACACCGCAGTTGGAGCAGAATGCTTCACCAGCCGGATTGGTTGCTCCACATGATGGGCATATCTGACCACCACTGACGGGCGCGGCAGGTGCGCTTTGGTCCTCAGGAGCCGCCTGTACGGGCTGTGCAGGTTGTACGGGCGGTGGAGGTGGTGCTGCCTGGGTGGGTGCGGCTGCTTCGCTGGGTGCGGAGGCATTCAGTGGCTCACCGCATTCGTCACAAAATGCCGACCCATCGGGATTTTCGTGACCTTGTGAACATCGTACACTCATAATATCTATCCTTCCTTTGATGGTTTTTTTACTCAACCAAGAGGAATTGTGTTGTTGCGATCATTTTCATCGGCCTGCAACCTGCTTTTCCCTACTACGTATCCGAAAACCTGAGCGCGTAGCGCTAGCCACGTCAGTGGCGTTGGTTTTCGGAAGAAGAACTTACGGTAGCAAGTCGTCCAGGCGTTGGGTTAGTTTACGGGTTTTATTGCCGATTGACTTGACCTGTTCGGGCGAGATCGACTGTCCCTGGTTAATCTGCTCAAGGGCGGCTTGCGTCTCGGTATCGAGCACGCGTGTCACGTTGGGAGCCAGCCTGGTGGTCGCCTTACCCGTGCGTTTGTATTCGTCGAGTACGCGTGTGACCAGGCGTTGCGCGTTGGATTTTTCCGCGAAGTTCATCACCAGGGCGTTGACCTGGGCTGCCTGGTTGGCATCATTGGTAAACGTGACCTTTACATCCTCGTGAATGCGTTCACTGAAGAGATTGGTGACGGGCACGTCGTACACAATCTCGGCCTGGGCGATGCGGAACAGACCAGCCGGGCGTGGATCAATCATCAACTCGACCAGCACCGATTGTGGCGTGTCTTTTTCCAGATCGCCGAGCTGAACGGTTACCTGTCGGTCCGAGAGCGCGGAGGGGTCCACGTCACGAATGAGCGGGAGCACCTTCACGGCTTTGCGTGGAGAAACTCCGGCGGGCAGTTTGAGCGTCACGGTGGCATTGCGTACAGCGACTGCGACGGCGCTCTGCACCTGCTGTTCGAAGAGATTCATGGCGTCGCCGGGTGTGCGAATAAATTCGGCGGGTTGCCCACCGCTCAACTGGCCGACATCATCCAACAGCGACTCGTCCCAATCGGAGCCGATGCCCAACGGATAAATTGAAATGTTGGCGGCGGCCGCGTCTCTGGCTAGTTGGCGGCAACGGTCGGTATCGCCGTACGTGACGCCATCGGTCAACAGGATCATGCGATTAACGGCATTGGGAATATTCCAGCGTCGCAGCTCGCCCAGACCCTGAATCATGCCAAGTGACATCGTTGTGCCACCGGCGTCCTGAATGCGATCTATGGCGGCCTTCATGCCGATAGGATCGTTGGCAGGCATCGAAGGGATAATGACCTGAGCGGTATCGTCAAAGATCACCACCGAGATGTAGTCGGAAGGTTCCAGGCGGTCGATGACCATTTTGACTGCTTCCCGCACATTTTTGAGTTTGGCACCTCTCATGGAGCCAGAGTGGTCGATCACCAGGGCAAAGTTCAGAGGCATACGCACCTGTGCCATGAGTTCGGTTGGTTTTGCTTCAAGTAAAACGTATGCAATCTGACTGCCACCAGTTACTGGCATGTAGTCTTTTCCCAACTGGTGTGCCAGTGTTACTTCTCCGGGCATTGTTCATCAGCTCCTTTCGCGTTCGGCTGCCCTAGTATATCATACATTAACGCACGTACACGACCACTGCACTAATATTATCTTCGCCGCCATTTTGGTTAGCGGTTTCGATCAGTTGCGTGCAGGCCGTTTGTGGGTCGGGAGCGTGCGTAAGAATTTCGGTAATCTGCGGATCGCGCACCATTTCCCACAGGCCATCGGAACAGCTTAACAGGACATCGCCGGGATAGACCTGCTGCTTGAAGACATCGATCTGTACATTGAGTTTATCGCCGATGCTGCGGAAAATCTGGTTGCGCTGTGGATGTGTATACACATCGTCCGGCTCGATCAAACCGCCCGCGACCAATTGTCCGACCAGCGAGTGATCGGTGGTCAGCTTGTGGACAGTGCCTTCGCGTAGTATATACGTGCGACTGTCGCCTACGTTGAAGATGTAGGCCATATGATCCACCAGCATACAACCGGTGAGCGTCGAACCCATATCGGTTTTGTCGCGCTGGTTGATCTGACACAGGGTGGTGTTGGCGTCCTCTATCGAGCCGTGGATCAGGCCGACCAGCATTTCTTCGTCGTGGATTGGCTGCTGTTCCTGTGCCTTCTCAGCGCTCAACGGTGGCATCAGCAGTTCGCGGATTACGCGTTCGGCGATTACGCCAATTGTCGTGCGGCTGGCTAGCTGTCCGTTATCGTGCCCTCCCATGCCATCGGCGACGATAAAGAGGCCGACCGTCGAGGCCACCGACTCGTGAACGCGCTCGAACTGCAAGACGAAGGGGCTATCCTCGTTCGGTTCGGCGCGGCGCACGTTGCCAGCGTCCGAGTCGCAGGCGGCAATCAGATGGACGCCGTTAGGGAAGGCGAGTTCTTCCGTTTGCTGCTGTTCGATGACGTAGGTGTGCCCCTGCTCGACGAAGGTATTGACGATGGTGCCCGGCAGCACACGCGCGTCGCTCTCGGTCTGCTCTGAAGCCGGGTATTCGTACATCAGGTATGGCGCATTGACGAGACCAGCACCGCAATCGATGCAGAACTCGTCGCCTTCCGCGTTCTGCTCGGAGCCGCAGTTCCAACAGTGCTGGTATCCCTGGTGGTCGACCACCTGGTAAATGTGCTCGTGTTCCTGCTCGTCTGTCGTGCCTTCAGCGCCCTCAACCTGCACGACCTCACTTACTTCGTAACGGCCGTCATTCACCGTCGTGCCAACCGCGAGCGTGGGAAAACCCTCGCTGCCGCTGGCCTGCGGCTGCTGTTGCTCCTGGGGCTCCTGGAACTCCGTAGGTGTCGCCTGTTCCTCCATCGTGTTCACTTCCTGTGTATGCTCTTCTCCCGGTGTGGCTTCGCTCGCTGCTGTCGCTTCCGGCTCTGGGCCTGTTTCCGTTGCCTCCGGGGAGGGTTGTTCATTATCTGCCGGTAGCTCCTGTTCCTGGAGCGCTGGTGGCTTCGTTTCCTGCGCCTGCTGGCTTACATCGGGCGTATCCTGTTGTGCTGGCGTGGAAGCTTCCACGCTGGTGGGCGCGGCAGGTGCTATGCCTGGTTCGGCGGTTGTTTCTACAAACGAGGCAGCATCCTCCGTATCTTGCTGCGCCGGTGGCGTCTCGATAGTGGGTGCCTCCGTAATATCGGGCGCGTTGTTTTGCTCCGGTTCGTGTTCGGATAGCGGAAAATGGACGGTCGGCAGGTCGGAGATATCGCGCGCTGGCAGGATCGAGGGTTGCCCCGACTGCTGTAAGCGAGCTTGCTCCTGTTCCCAATGCGAGCGATATGCCTGCATCTCTTGCTGACCCAGGATCTGCGTTGGCTCAAGGTTGTCATCATTTGCCGTATTTGCCTCTTCCAGGTTGGTTGCTGGTTCCTCTTGGCCGTTCAACTCAGGAGGTGACGGAGCCTGTACAGTCTGTGCCGGTTGCTGCGGTTGCTGTACAGGCTGTGGTTGCTGTACAGGCTGTTGCTCCGGCACCTGCTCATTGCTCAAAGGCGTACCACAGACTTTACAGAACCTGGCGTTATCTCGATTTTGTGTATGACATGACGGACAGAGCATTCTGCCCTCCTTACTAGAGTTGTTTTTGTAAACGTATGGCCTCGGCATTGTTGGGGTCGCGTTTGAGCACTTCCTCAATTTTGTGCCGGGCCTCCATTTTTTTATTCATTCGTAGATAGCATGTTGCCATCAGTGTATGGATATCCAAGGCATAAGGATTAGCCTTTTGAGCCTGCTCCAACGCACTGCTTGCCAGGAGCCATTCATTGTTGAGCATGTGTGCTCGTCCCAGTTCGTACCAGCCTTCCCACAAAGTCGGATCGATTTTTGTGACCTGGCGCAATGTACTAATCGCACGTGGCAGCTTGTTCTTTTTCATTTGCAAGCATCCAAGTGCTATGAGAATAAACGCATGATCAGGTTGAATCTTCAATCCGCCCTGGAGATACTTTTCGGCTTCGTTATACGCCCCCTGGTCCAGTTGAATGAGTCCAAGCTGATAGTAGACGGCGGGGTCGCGTGGCGAGAGCGTCTGGGCTTTTTTGAAGGCATCGAGCGCCTTCTGGTAGAGTCCCAGGTCGCGAGCGCACATACCAAGCTGAAAATAAGCATCGAGCGCGTCGCTCTTGATGTTGGTGGCCTGCTCGAAGTTCTCGGCGGCGCGTGTGAGATTGTCGCTAAAGCGCGTTTTGTCCGTCTCCCTGAGGGATTGCCCGTACTGGCGATAGGCGCGCCCCAGGTTATAGAGCAGATCGTAGGATGGACGACCGAGTTTGAGCGCTTGCTGGAACTGTTGAACGGCCTGTGCGTAATTTTTTTGGGCGAACTGTTGCAGACCGGCACGATAGGCCGCCGCCGGGTCCTGTACCTGTTGTACCCGTGCCACGATTGCCCCAGGATTGGTGGGGCGTGCTGGAATGGCATTGCTGTGTGGCGGCAGTGGTCGCTGTATGGGACGTGCCTGGATGCCGCTATGACGCGGCGGTAACGGCTGTTGTACCGGGCGTGCCTGGATGGGTGAACGCACAGGCTGGGCACGGAGCGGCGGCGGAACCACCGTCGCTCCATGGACAAGCGGCTGACCATCGCGTTTGCAAAACTTGGCCCCCGGACGATTATAGAAGCCACAGCGAGGGCAGACCGGGCTGGCGGAAGCTGCTGCGTTACTGCCGTTGGTGGCGGGCACGATAATGGTGGCGTTGGGCGAGATGGCCGGAATTTGCACGGTTGCCGGAGTCGCTATACCAGCACCAGCGCCACCTGGCAAGCATTGTAGCAGCGCCATACGCATGGCCTCCGCGCTCTGGAAGCGATGCGCCGGGTCCTGTTGCATTGCCTTGATAATGACCTGTTCTACCGGGCAGACGAGAGCGTTGCTCACCTGCATGGTACGCAGGCGCGGATTTTTCGCGCGGATACTACCAGGAGCTGGTGTCTGGATAGGATCGGGCTCGTAGTCGGTGATCAGATGATACATTGTCGCGCCGAGCGAGTAGATATCGGAACGAGCGTCGGTTTGCACCAGGCGACCAGGGTTTTGCATCGAGCGGCGTTGCCCCGGAGCGGTAATTGAGCCCAGGTGTTCAGGCGAAGCGTAAGAAATGGTGCCCAGGTTCTCGGTATTGGTGCGTTTATTGGGATCGAAGCGGCGAGCGATGCCAAAATCGATCAATTGTACCTCGTTGCCTGGCATCGTAACCATAATATTGCCGGGCTTGAGGTCGCGCAGAATGATGGGAGGTGTGCGGGTGTGAATGTAGGACAACGCTTCGCAGACCTGTATCATCCATTTGATGACCAGATCGTCAGGTAACGGTCCCTTGGCATCTTCCAGCATTTTTTCCAGGCTACGACCTGGCACGAACTCCATCGCAAAATAATAGTTACCACGGTCCTGAAAGGGCAGGGCCAGAGCAGCAATGCGTGGGTGCTTGAGTCCTCGTAGCAGTGCAATCTCTTTGTTGAAGCGCTCGATGGCAGATTTACGGTCTTCCTCGCTGGTGTTCGGATTGATGAGCAACTCTTTCACCGCGTAGTAATAGGGAGGCGTGGTGCCGAGCTGTTCGACTTTGTAGACCGTGCCCATTCCTCCTTCACCGAGGACCTGTACAATTTTAAATTTTCCATCAAGGACGGTGCCGATAGGAAGAGCCATACAACAAACTATCTCCACAAATGCCCTGAATCAATCAATCAGTTCTTATTCCGAAACTCAGTGCCACTGGCCTAACTAGCGCGACGCGCTCAGCGTTTCGGAGCAGGAGTAACGCCTCTGGTCGTCAGGGTGATTATAGCGCATTGATGTGCACAATAACCGCTGTAATATTATCTTCTCCACCATTTTTGTTGGCAAGTTCAATCAACGTATCGCACAGGGTATTCAGGTTTTCCTGCTCGTTCAATATGTTTTGTAGTTCCGGGTTTTTGACCATTTCCCATAGACCATCGGTACAGAGCAGAAAGGTATCCCCTGGCTGTAGCGTTTCATTGAAAATATCTACCTCAATATTTCTGTGGCCTGCTCCAAGCGAACGGGTAATCACGTTGCGCTGAGGATGCGTGTAGATGGCCTCTGGCGCTATCTGCTTGAGTTCCACCAGGCGTGCAACCAGTGAATGATCGCGGGTCAACGGCTGTAATTTTTGGTCGCGGAACAAATAGGTTCGGCTATCGCCGACATTGGCAATATAAGCTTGATCACCTTGCACGAGCATGCTTGTAATGGTGCTGCCCAGGCCACGCGATGAAGGATTTTTCTCGCCATAGCGCAGGATTTCGCGATTGGCCTGCTGAATAGCGGAGCGCAAGCGTTCTTCGATAGCGGTCAAATGAGAGGTCCCGGCAAGCTTGCGGGTCTTCATCCCATCGGATGCATTGGGTGTGGGTTCGGATGTAGATGGTTGCATCACGTCTGGCACGACGAGCTGGATAGTTGGTTGGTCAGGTATGGGTTTAAAAAAACTATCAAGTGCTTTGCTCATCGTTTCGACGGTAAGTTTACTGGCAACCTCGCCCGCCTCGTAGCCCCCCATGCCATCGGCGACGATGAAAAGTCCTTTATCGCCCTCGTCCGATGATTCGATGCGTTTATACTTATAATCTTCGTTTTGTTCTCGTTGCTTGCCCACGTCGGTTTTATCGGCGGCAGTGAGTTTTAGATGCATAGATAGGTACCTCACAGGAACAGGTTTTTTCTACGTCCATTCCCGCTCACTATAGCATATAGCTGTATTCATTACAATTCGCTGCCCGCGAAATGCTCATGTTTTTTCCGTTTTTTAGGCAAACTTATCATCATATATCGATGAATTTATGCTATGCTTGCTTTGTTTATAGAGAAGGCGTACCGTGTTTCTGTCAAGCAAGGAGTGTGCTCGTGCTTGCACCAATATATACGGGACAACTACATGAAGGTTGTAAGACGATCCCCGCGTGGAGATCGCCTTACTTGCTTGCGCGCTCTTCACGTTTACGCGCACGGAAGTGGATGCGTATCGCGGTGCCACCAAAGCCGAAGGCTTCGCGCAAGCGGTTCTCCAGGTAGCGTTCGTACGAGAAGTGCACACCTGCGGTGTCGTTCACGAAGAAGACAAACGTGGGTGGATTCACCTTGATCTGGGTTGCGTAGTAGATCTTTAGCGGCTTCATGCGAATGACCGTCGGGTTGTGATGGCGAATGGCATCCTGGACCACTTCATTGAGCTTTGAAGTGGAGACGCGCAGGTAGCGCATATCGGAGATCTTAAGTGCTGTTTGCAGAATAGACTGCACGTGATAGCCAGTTTTGGCTGAGGCAAAGATAATCGGAGCGTAAGGGATGAATTTGAGATCACCAGCCAACTCTTTGCGATACCATTCCGCGCTATTGATCTCATCGTCAGGGTCCGGGAACACGTCGTCCTCGCGTTCGGCGCGGCGCTGTTCTTGCGCTACATCCCACTTGTTGACGACCACGATCACCCCTTTAGCGTCTTCGTGCACGTAGCCAGCGATGTGCGCGTCCTGTGCGGCCATGCCTTCGCTGGCGTCGACGAGGATCAGCGCCACGTCGCAGCGCTCGACAGCTCGTTCCGAGCGCAAGACGCTATATTTCTCGACGCCTGGACTGATTTTGCCCCGGCGGCGAATACCAGCGGTATCGATGAGGCGCATTTTACGGCCCTCGAACTCGAAATCGGTGTCGATTGTGTCGCGCGTAGTGCCGGGAATGTCGCTCACTATTGAGCGCTGATAGCCGATAATGGCGTTGAGCAGCGATGATTTACCGACATTTGGACGCCCAACGATGGCGATGCGCGTCACGTCTTCCTCGACCACCTCCTCCGACTCATCTTTGGGCGGCAGTGCGTTGACGATCTCATCGAGCAGGTCGCCGGTACCGGTGCCCTGAATAGACGAAATGGTGATAGGCTCGCCCAGGCCAAGACTGTAGAACTCTACGGCGTCCAGGCGACGAGAGGCGTTGTCGGCTTTATTCACAGCGAGGATCACTGGTTTCGTATTCTTGCGCAACAATTCCGCCACTTCTTCGTCGGCAGCGGTAATGCCACTACGTGCATCAACCATGAAGATGATGACGTCGGCCTCTTCAATGGCAAGTTGGACCTGCGACATGACATGCTCCATCAGGTCGCCGCGCTGCCCACTCAGGCCAACCTGGCCCACGGGCGTGCTCCCAAACTCAAGACCGCCGGTATCGATCAGCGTGAAGTCGCGTCCATTCCAATCTGTATCGCCATAGAGACGGTCACGGGTCGTTCCAGGCAGATCTTCGACGATGGCGATGCGTTCGCCGAGCATGCGATTAAAAAACGTGGATTTGCCGACGTTCGGTCGGCCAACGATTGCAACAAGTGGCTTCATGTGTAACCCCTCCACCCTTTATAAACAATACGAGGGGCATTCCACCACAGGAATGTCCTCTGTTGAAAACAGAATAAGTGAACTGCTTTACCTAGACGTGTGTGGAGATAATTGTACAGCATCAGAAAGTAATAGTAAAATGCCACCTGTTATTTAAATAATTCGCTGACGGAACGGCCATCGTGTATCCTGCTAATGCCGCCTGCCAGCAGCTCGGCGACCGATAACACGGTCAAATTGGGGAGGCGTTTGTGATTGGGGAGCGGGATAGAATCGGTCACGACAATTTCTTGCGTGGGGGCCTGACTCAGCCGCTCAATAGCAGGCCCTGAAAAGACGCCGTGGGTGGCACAACAGTAAATCTCGCTGGCACCCTGTTCGTGTACAACGCGCACAGCCTGCGTGAGCGAGCCAGCGGTATCGATCTCATCATCCACAATCAGTGCCACGCGTCCTTCGACATTGCCGATAATGCCCATCGCTTCACTGGTTCCGTCGTTGCCCAGGCGACGTTTCTCGACAATGGCGAGTGGTGCGTCAAGGCGGTCTGCAAGCTTGCGGGCTTTTTTCGCGAAACCTTCGTCAGCGGAAACAACGGTGAGGTCGTGCAGGTTTTTCGCGGCAAAATAACGAGCCTGGATAATCTGTGCACTCAGTTCATCAACCGGTATATTAAAAAAGCCTTGAATCTGCCCCGCGTGCATATCCATTGCCACGACTCGATGCGCGCCAGCCACGGTGATACAATCGGCAATCAGGCGAGCAGTAATGGGTACGCGCGGCTGATCCTTTTTATCGGTCCGTCCGTAGGCATAATAAGGAATAACGGCGGTAATCCGCGAGGCTGAGGCACGCTTAAGTGCATCGATCATAATCAGCAATTCCATGATTGAGCGGTTTACCGGTGAACTGAATGGTTGAATAATAAAAACGTCATGCCCACGTACATTTTGGTTGATTTTGACAAATATATTTTCATTACTGAATGTAAAGACATCTGCATCACCAAGCGGGATACGCAGGTGTTGGCATATCGCGGCTGTTAGTTGGCGATTTGCGTTCCCACTAAAAATGCTCAAGTCGTCCAATTCGCACCTCCTGATTGCCCAAAAGTATATCACATTGCTCGTATGAATGGTAACGCTAAAGGAGAAGCGGCGACATGGCAAACAACCTTCGGCATGGAAGGCCGCTTGGCACGCATGTACATCGCTCACTTCTCCCGTTCTAACTTTGGGCTTCTTCTTCGGGATTGGAGATCAGGATACTCAGGAAACGCCGAATGGCCCAGAAGACCAACGCGTAAATCGCCATCGCGATGAGCGTTGACCATTCGAATGACTGATAGAGGTGGATGGACGGTGATGGCACGATACCTTTGAACGGGACCAGGATAATTTCAGTAAAGGAGTAGAGGAAACCCGCGAAGAGATTCGAGGGGTCCGCTCCGATCAGGTGCAAAATGAAGCGAATAGCGAGCATAACTTCGATAACGGCAACGAACCATTTCAGGAAATCATTGAGCTTGCCGATGGCGTAACGGACGGTTCGCGCTTCTTCCTGGCGTATCTCCGCGCTTTCGACCTCCTCGGCCTCGACATCGGGCATGAGCGCGTTCGATTGCATAGGTGGGGGTACGGACTTAGGCGGCAGGTCTGCCATGCGTTCTCTCTTAGGCACAATGTCGGTTGGTTGAGAACTCATAGGATCTTCGGGATAAGAATTGTTCCGCATCCTCAGTTACTCCTCAGAACTACTAATCGACGTATGTATGTACGGGTTTAGTATGTTAGACGTATCGTGAGCGTGAAACTTAAAAGCCAAAAAGGGTTACTTGAATGGATTATATCATTCATCTCGTATTGTATGCTAGCTATTTGCCGACTTTTTTGGTTGAGTGGGTGCACAGGAGATTATAGGCATGGTAACGCAACTCTGGCGCTTCGCGCACAAAACAAGTGTCCAGGGAGAAAATGTCCCGCTAGAGCACGCACCCGCCCAGGTAATTCCCCAGGAGAAACAATAATTGTAATGTAAGCACAACGAACAATATACACGTATCGATGTTATGGGCTTTGCCTGGCGAGCAAAATGACTCCTTCGGCACGCGAAACAACGTGGAATTGTTGCGAGAGCACCAACTGATTGACCTCTTCCACGACACTGATGCGGTCCTCTGGGAAGACGCCATTCATATCCACGATCACGTATTGCACGGTGCCCTGTGTTTTGTTCCCCATCTGATAGGTGACCTGTGGGAACAAGGTCACGTATTGTCGGTCAGTCAGGTGTGGATTGAGGTTGCCACCGGCCGAGACTGGGGCATTCGCTGGAATACTATCCAGCAGTTGTTGAATATGTTGCTCACGTGGTCCGGGCGTGCCCTGGGCCCAGAGTGCATCGAGCGGTGGGGCCATGAAGACAAAGTTGAGGCCGATCATGACCGCGATCCAGCCATAGATAATCCATTGCAGACGCGATGTTGCCAGGCCAAGCGCCAGGTCACTCATGCGCGCATTGAAACTGCGCCAGCGGCTACGGCTCCCTTGTGAGACCCTGGTGACCACACGCGATACACGTGGACGGTTGCTGAAACTGGTATAGGCAGATTTGAGACGGAACCAGAATGCCGCGCCCGGCTTGACAACGAAGCTGGGGAGGAGCGGCTTCGGGTGGGCGACAAGCTCATGGTCGCTTAAAACTTCGGGCTCTTCGCCACGCCAGCGTTGCCAGATCAGGACCGCACGCCGTAGGCCATGAATGGCGGACACGATCACGAATGGAATGATTGGCGCGTTGTAGTGATAGACGCCGCTGTACAGCAAAGGATCAGTACTCAGCAGGTTAATCGCCAGGTCTGGTATCGCTCCAAGCAACCACTCAGGCGCGAGCAGTGGTAAGAAGCCACTGTTACGGAAAAGATTTGCCAGGTAGTATAGGCGATTAAGGTTGAAGTACATCTTAAACAATATCCATGGATGCAAGATGACATTCTTGATGGCCTCTTGTGGTGTGCTGCCCAGGGCTGCGTAGCGATACCAGAAATTGTTGCTCTGGTTGCCGGGGAAAAAGTGCTTGATGGTCAGGAAGGCCACAACACTGCCCACAATCCCGCCGACGAAGAGCAACGTGCCCAGGCGTGGTTTCTTATATTTCCAGATCGCCAATAGGCCGAGCATGGCCACAACTGCTGGTACCTCTTCTTTAGTGAGCGAGGCTAAAATGCAGGTGACAATCAGCCAGAAATACGCGTTGTTTTCCAGTGCCAGCAATGCGTAAAGCAGCAAGGGGGTTGCCAGGGCGACGGCGTGAAAATCGAAAAGATTGACGCCGAGCAAAGCGGGCGAATAGAGATAGGCCACCACCATCGCCACCGCTGCTAGCGGCCACTGAGGAATGTGTTTGCGTGTCAGCAAGAAGACGGGGAGCGATCCCGTTGCCATCGCCAGGGTTTGGAAAACGAGCAAGATGCGCGGATCACCATGAAAAACGTAGAGCACAGAAAGCGGTAAGAGGATTGGTTCAAAGTGGACCGCAAGGCGTGTCGGAGGGCCATAATAGTCGATGCCCTGGTTCGTAAAGGCGAATGGATGCCCATGAATGGTGTTCCATAGTGCCTGGTCCATATTGCCCAGGTCGAACGCCGTAGCGGTAAAGGTAGTATAACGCAACAGCGACTCGTAGCTGATCCACCCAAGGTAGATCAGGGTCACGAGTCCTAGCAGGGTCCAGGCCCATTTGATTTGTGTTTCTCTTGACATACGTTGTTTAAATAATTTCATATACTTCCTTTCAGACTGACTGAGTGATAGCTAGAAGCGTAGCGTCATTGTCAGTCTGAATAAGTATTTTAGCACTCATATAGTGATAATAGATTGCCAGATACCTATACCAACCAGGATCATAAATGACCAGACAATCACATGTTCAGGCCATGAACCAGTTTTAAAGCGCCAGTGCGAGTTCGGAGGGAAGCCAAAACGGGTGCGATTGGGCCAGAGCAAGGGCACGCCCCCCAGCGTGAGCGCGTCGGCCGCGATGTGCATGCTACACCCAAAGAGCACGCCAAAGAAAACGATATGTGATGTCGCGACGAATGCCGCCGGGAACGTCAAACCATGTTGGTCTAATAGATAGACTACTACGCGTTCTAGTCCAATTGCAAGCAAGGCACCGATGGCTAACCCTAATAGACTATGAAAGAGTGTGCGATGTCCTGCCAGGTGCTGGATTTCTTTACTAATGATACCAAACTTTTGGCCCAATGTGCTGCGTGCGTTATCGATATCGGGCAGCAGGGAACCGAAACCGACCGCAAAATAATAGACCACCTTATTGGCGATAAGTACGAGAGGCACAGTTTTCGCCATCGTGAGTGGATCACCTGAGAGATGTACGAGGCTATCGAGGACGACTCCTGCCGTCAGGCCGACCAGTAGATGCGATCTTCCTTGCATAGACACCCTTTCTGCATGCGAATCTCGTTGCCATTGTAGGGGTTTGGAGAAAAGGTGTCAACTTTGTCTATTTTTTCAAGGAAAGCCTGATTTCTAATCGCCTTCCAGTGCTATATTATTGTTCTACTCTTGTTCGCTCGTAAAGGTCGTCCACAGTTAGATGAAGATCCAGGTTCGCGAGGTCAAATTGCTGGTTAGCTCTATACAATTGATATACCCATAGTTTGCCACGCCTGTTGAAAACCTCGACCGTTCGACGCTCGGTACTCACCAGCACATACTCTTGTACTGAAGCACGCGCCTGATAGCGTTCGAACTTCAATCCTCTATCAAATGCTTTTGTTCCTGGTGAGAGTACTTCAATGATCAGGTGCGGCGATTTCACTACGACCTATATGTAGAGCCATACGGATACCATACTTCTTTTGCTTCCATAGATCGGCCTGTGATGCTTCTTCTTGGCATTCGATGAGAGTCATTGACACCTGATTGGACACCCTACTATAAAAAACAGGTAAGCGAGTGGCGCGGCAAAAGGTCATACTTCTCCTGCAGACAAAGCAGAACGATCAATGGTTTGCAAGAGGTCATTAATATCAAAAGGTTTCAGGAAGAACGGCAATCCATGATCTATAATGATTGCCACCACTTCCGGATCGTCGTATGCCGTGAGGATCAGTACGGGAACTGCATCCAAATCAGGAAGAGCATGGAGTTGGGCATACAGATCCAGTCCCGTCATAGTAGGAAGCTGATAATCCAGTAAGAACAGCACGGGATGACTGGCAATAATTTCGTCCACTCGTTTTAAGGCTTCGTACCCGCTTTTTAATACCAAGAGCTGGTAAGGCGTTTCACTCGAGAGTAACATTTCCAGTACTTCCCTATTTGCCTGATCGTCCTCGACAATCACCAGCGTTGGACTACTCATCCGAGCATGTTCTTGATTGTGCTGTTGAATATCCTTTAACATGAGGAACCGCCTTTCCAGGTGGATGAAGGTTGAAAGAGCCAAGCCGTAGCAAATAGATGCCTTCCTCTATGGAAGAGATTGTAGCACATTTATGGAAGAGATTGTAGCACATTGTTTCCCTCTTTTTCCATACGAAATCCTCACAAAATCCGCGCCTCGTTTGCATGCAAGTCAAATCACCTTGGATACTGCTTTTCCTCGAGTATCGATGTGAACTGGCTTCAGAGAAGGATAGGGCAAGAGGGAATCGAACCCT
>DATAYF010000406.1:0-7020 GCA_036272735.1 Ktedonobacteraceae bacterium | reverse complement strand
GCTCGCACCTGAAACCAATCATCGTACGTCTATTTTACCAGAGAGGCTGGAGGAACACAAGTTCTTACGGCATGATTTCTCCCGTTGCTCACTCTCCCGAGGAGATGACGATTCATCCCCGGCATCACTGACCGGGGCTTTCTCGCCACGACCTCTGTAAATGACAAGAGGACGATCGTCATGAGGCACGGAGAGACGAAGCTGTCGCTCCACGTCTCGACAAACGTGGCAATGGTCTCGACCTGAGTTCGAGAAAAGAGAGAAGATGCACCTCTTTCTCACAGGTGGAGAATCGTGCATGGAACGCGTTTTAGCCTTGACATTGAGTATCTTTCTTCCCGTTTCCTCTCCACCTGGCTTGATTCCCGACGGCGTGGCTCCAGGAACCATACGCTCTCACGTCCCTTCGGTTTCTTGCTGCACCTGCTCCTGGAGCACCTGCTCATACCAGCGCAGATACTGCCTGACCGGAGCCATCCCCTCATAGCCCAGCAACGCCTGTAACCCTTGTGGATTTCCCCCTGTTCGCAGATACCGCAGGGCAAAGCTATGGCGAAGCACCTGGGGCTGATCGCCATCTCACTGATCCCTGCTCGCTTGCGAAACCGAGCACACACCATCGTCACCCCGTTCTTGGTCAGCGGCTCTTTCGCCTGAGAACCAAACGGGGGATCTCCACCAGTCTGGCGTCTCTCCAGTCCACTCCTGGTTGCCGAGTCCATCTGCCTCAGATACGAACGCAGAGCACGCTGGCAGGTTGCCCCGAGGGACAGCAGCCGTTCTTTGCCTCCTTTCCCGCGTACCCGCAGCAGCCCCGTTTGGTGGTCCACATCGGCGACACGTAGGCACAGAGTTCAGTGACGGTGATACCGGTGTCAAAGAGGACCCAGAGCAGCGCCCTATCACGGGCCAGCAAACGCTTTGCTCCTTGCGTTTGCACTTGCTGGGAAAAACCTGCTCGCATGATCTGCTCAAACAGGGCTGGCGAGACCACGTGAGGAAGGGGGATACTGATCCGAGGGAAAACCCGCTCACTCAGCGGCAAGCACGAAAGCACACCCTGCTCGACAAGCCAGCCGCAAAACGCTCGCGCCGAGCGCGCATACGTCTCAATCGTGCTCGCTGAACGCCGCGCTCCTTTCGTGGTTGGCGTCTGTGAAAGCCGCTCCAGCCAGTTCCTCAGAGCCGTTTCCGTGAGCTGATAGACCAGAACGAGGTGACAGTCGGTCTGGAGATACTGTTGCAAATGAGCGAGCGCCGTCTGATGCCATTCGAGGGTTTTCGGGCGATGTCCGACCGTGCGATGCGCCTGGAGATACTGTTGGATTGCTCTGCTGGATTGCTCGCTCTATCGTCAAGCGTTGGCTTTTCCTCCGCGAGGATGGACGATGAACCGATCCGGATGATGCGGGATGAGAACGCTGGATAACCTGATCTGGCACCTCCTTCGAAGAGGAAAGTGCTTCGTCCCTTGTCCTCCTCGAAGGAGGCGACGAGAGATCTTCTCCTGCTTGATGTTGGTTAGAGAAGCCTGGAAAGGGCATCTTTGCGCCAACCCTAAAGGAAGAGACGTCCAGGCTCTCTCGCGCTGGCCCGGCCGGCTCCAGATGAGCAGAGGGAAGCTGGTTTCCTTGACGTTCTTCTGAGAAGCCTTTCTCCTTATATGTTTGGAGCACATGTTTCCGAACCTTGCGCATTCCTCGCTGGAGCGTACGCAGATGCGAGCACGCGTAGCGTCCAGGAAACCAGCGACTGAAGTTCGCGAAGGACGTCTCCACAACTCCACGTCGGGTTCGCTTGCACCCAGGCGAGAATCTGCTCCCACTGCCTGGCGAACGGATCTTTGCTGGTTCGCCTCCAGATGAGGATCTCCGTGCTTTTCTGCTCTTCACGGGGGAGTTCATCTGCTTCACTTCCTTCGAGTAGGACACACTCCGCCGCACATCCTCCGAGTTCAAACGGCAGAAGCTCCGGTGTTGGCGCAGGTTGGTTGGCGGAGGATTTCCCGGCTTCACAGCGAAACATCGCCTGCTGCAACTGTTCCACTTGCTGGAAGAGCCGAAGCGGATCGAGCACTTTCGCGATGGCACACAGTTCCTGCTCCTGGGAAGGAGATACTGTCCCAGAGAGCAACTCCCGTTGGAGCGGCGTTCTGGCCGTGTCGTAGACCCGATGGATCTTTCTCCCCTCAACCTGTTTCGACACCAGCTTCATCGACGGTTGAAAACAGTTCACATACCAATGTAAAGCTCGATACACTTCATCCAGTTGCCGATAGGCATGCTCTCCAACCAGGCGGCCATGGCCCACCACCTGACGCACCACGACCCCATTTTTCTGTTCGACAAAGCACTGGTCTCGTTTCTCATACGGGCGTCCTCGCGTGAAGGTAATCTGCTCCCGGACACAATACGCGGCTACCTCTTCGTTGATAAACTCTCCACCGTTATCGGTATCAAGTCCCAAGATGGGAAACGGGAAATGCGATCGAGCACGCTGGAGGGCGGTTACGACCGCCTCTCGTCCACGGTTGAGCAAAGGAAGACATTCTGTCCAACCAGTGACAACATCCGTGAGCGTCATGGTATACAGGCAGCCACCCTGCAATCGTCCTCCACAATGGGCCACCAGGTCCACCTCCAGGAAGCCTGGCTTCGCCTCGTCCCATTGAGCAAACGTACGGATGGGGATCTGCTGCTTGAGCAACGGACCCGCTTTGGTGGTCGAAAGGCCATGGGGGTGGGTGTAGCGATGGGCCTGCAGGAGGCGATCAGCGGTAGCCGCGCTCATCGAGAGGAGCAGACTGCGGTGTTCCTGGCTGAGCTGTATATGCCCTTCCGCCTCCAGGATTTCGAGAATGTCTGGCAGGAACGGGATCAAGCGTTTCGTGCAAATTCGATTGAGCGTCTTCCAGGCCAGCACCAATGCCTTTTCAACCTCTGGCCCATACCGACGGCGAAGCGCTGTTGGCGGCGCGAAGACCTCCTCGACGTGATTGAGTAGCCACTGGGCATATTTGCGCGCGTAGCCGGTGGCGGTCACAAATTCCTCCAGGATTTGTTGCTTCTGGGACCCCGACGCCCGGTGATACGCTGGCGCAACCTGCTGGAGCAAGACCCGCCTGGCTTGCGTCCTCAATCCGTTTCCCACGTGTCCTCCTTGTCTGTTAAGCAACCAGAGATCCCGTGCGACAGATCTCCTTCCGCTTGCCTCACGGCCCTCTTCCTTTTGTCATGAGTATAGCGCTTGAGTGCTGGTGTAGCCAGGGGTCATCGGCACGCTTGTGGCCTCGTGGCAGCGTCTTCATAAGCCAGAGAGAAAAAAGTGATGGGGACCGACAGAGGAAGATTTTTGTGAGGCAATGCATGCAATTTCTGGTTTTAAGCAAACAAGCGATATTTTTCATCAACTTCTCGGCAGCCCCCAACAACGCCACAAAAAGCGCTCACACCACTTGCACAGTGGCGCGAACGCTATGATTTGAGAGATTGATACTTGTCTCTTGTTAAATTGACATACGCGTTAAGGCTCCCTCGAAGGAAACATCTACCGTATCATCGCCAGTCACATAGCGCCAGAGCCTGGCACGCTGGACGTGCTCAAGGCGACTTTCATTCCCTTGCCATGCCTGGTATCCTTGCTGGATAATCTGGGCAACCTCGGGGCTATCATAGCCATCCATATTAAAGAGTCCTCGTTGCTCCTGACCAGGGCGTAGGCGCAGCTTGAAGACATAACGCGTCTGATCGGTATAGTTAGGCTGAGCACAGTGCCAAATGCCATGATGCAGGAAGGCTATCGTTCCAGCTTTTGCAACGAGCTGGCGTTGTCCAACAATGTTCTTATAACGAGCAATACTTGATGTGTTTACCTTACGCAGGTGAGAGCCAGGCAAAACTAGAGTCGGTCCCATCTCCAATGGAGTATCATGCGAAAAATAGAATGCTTGAATATCAAAGGCAAAAGGACGGACATCGATAATTGAATCGGCGTGCAACTCCTGCGCTTTCAGATGCCTGGCACGGACAATGTGCAAGGCAGAATGGTCATAGACGGGTTTCACACCAACGAAACTTTGTATGGCGCCTTTCACTTGAGGTAACTCGAAAGCTTCTTGGAGACGCTGCGTTTCAAACCAGAAACTCTTTCCTGCGCCCTCCCACCGTTTTTGTGCAGCGAGTACGGCTTCATTGAGTTCTTGTGGCACGAGTCCTTCGATTGTCAAATAGCCATCGGTGACAAATTGGGCCATCTGTTTGGCCGTCAGAAGATGTTGTAATGCGACATTACTCATCGATGTTCACCTTCCTCTCTAAGACGTACTCATACGGTAAATTTCCGGTTTCATGCTCATGTCCCGGTACATAATAGGGAAGTGCAGAGAGTTGTATCACGCTCCAACCATCCCTCATCGCAGCCAGCACAGAGGAATACAGTGGTTCGGATGAATCGCCTGTCTGCATTTGCCGCTCATCGGCAGAAGCAGCCCCATCGTACATTGTCCATGCGACTGTTCTCGATGCTAAATCAGAATTCGCCAGATGGAGAATTAAGATTTGCTGCCGAACCTTACCCATCGCTAAAACCTCCTAGCTATGATTTCACTATGTGTCCTGAAAGGATGCATTTGGCACGCCGTTCAATAATAAAGGTACCTGAAAGATCGAAGTAATGGTATACTTATATCCGAAAAACTTGTGTCCAATTCCGACCTATAAATATCAGTCAGTTTTTTTCGCAGCTTTAAATCGATGCTAGATCATGTACACGTCCGGCTCTTTTCATGTCGCTTTGTTCAACTTATCCCACAGCGATGGAGGCTACAAAATGTGCAGGACAGCTTCTGGCGCTTTTATGTGAATGATCGCGATGGAGCTTTCCTCGATGATACTTATCCACTTTACGGGAGACAATTATATATTATTCCGGCAGGGGTACGGTTTAATACCAGCCTTGTGCAAGATGTCGGGCATTTTTACGTCCACTTTGATATGATCGGTCTTCCGTATGTTGCTCAGAGAGAGATATTCTGTGCACCTATTTGCCTTCCCCACACATCTTCCCTTGAGCAGGCAGTCGTAGAGATCATGCAGGAATTAGCGGTATGTAACGAGGCTCATCTTATCCTCCAGTTTCGCACAAAAGCTATTATCTACGAAGGGTTGGCATTATATCTACGTAGTCTTCCTGCAGAGCAATTGCAACGTTACTTGCAATTTACCGCAACGCTCGAACCAGTGTTACCGGCTATTCGTTATATTGAAGTGAATATCGCCACTCGGCTATTGCGTAGCGAACTAGCACAATTATGCCATATGAATGTTGACTACTTTACCCGCCGTTTTCGGGATTGTATAGGCCAAACTCCTGGGCAGTATATCCAGGAGCAACGAGTGAAATTGGCAACACAGCAACTGCTCTTTACCGATCAGAGCATTGAACAAATCGCTGCCGACGCAGGTTTTGGTAGTCGTTTTTACTTTTCGCGCGTCTTCTCACAACATACTGGAGTATCTCCAGTAGCATACCGCAAAGCGTGGAGATATGAGTAGAAGCATAAAGCCAATCGCCTTCTTCTTTGGCTGCTTCTCTCTTCATCAGAGAACAAATATGGAGCAAGCGGACAGATATCATCAAACTTGGCGGAGTTCTCACGCGATGCGCAACGAGATAGTACGCCATATTGCGTGGGACATTGGGATGCGCATGAGCCAGGGGCGCGATGACAATCTGGCTCATGCGCACCGGCTTTAGAGACAGCGAATCCGGTTTCATTTCCTCGGCTTCTGGCTCACCTGGTCACGAGCTGGGGTGAATCAAGGAATTCTGTGAGGATCGGCAGAAGCAGTGGGGGGCGAGTCATAATCCTATGATAGGGGGTGCCCAGCCAACATGTGTAGTGGCCGGGAGCACCACGAGCTGCGCAGGTGGCAGACCCGCCATGTCACCGTCCGCTTTGCCGCCGCCAAGCAAGCCAAAGAACTCCACCGCGTGCGCCAGGCACAAGCCGTCTGGTCTCCAACCAGGATGGGTGTTTTAAGCGCCACAACATCCTCTGCCCAATCATAATCCTCGCTCAGCAGTTGCCTCATCTTGGCAACGAGAGTCGGCCAGGCTCCGGGCTTGGGCAAGGCATTGAGATAGATTTCGTGGATCGGGGTCCCGGCAAACGTTTCGACGCTAAGTGAGGCCGTATCCCGCGAGGGCCTCGGGATACCACCCATCACGCTTGAAGACGGTCGAGGCGAGTGCCGGCTTGCGCATCACCTCTGGATGCCGGATGGCGGTTTGGAGCGCGACGCCGCTCCCCAGTGAAAAGCCGAACAGATCGGCTCGTTCGAGTCCGAGATGCCTGATTAGGATCGCGATGTCATCGGCCATCAACTCGAAGCGCAGCGCACTCGATGTCGGCGGTGTGCCTGTGCCCTTGCAGTTCGACGCCAATGACGCAGCGCGTCGCAGCAAGCTGCGGCACTATCTCCCACATTGCCTCAACGGTCATGAAACTGCCGGGAAGCAGGAGCAGCGGTTCCCCGCTCCCGTGTATCTCGTAGTAGAGGTCCAGACCGTTGACCGAGGTGTAGCCTTTCTGCTAGTCCTTGTGTGTGGTCACGTTTTCTCTCCTTCGTTCGTGACTTCGAGGTTCTTTGTAATGTGCAGTGAGTACACTGTCCTCTTCTCAAAGCAATATGCAAAAGCGGAAAGGCACGCGGCGCGAGTGTGACAGCAGCATATCGCGAGCAGTACTGGCTCGAAAGACGCGGGGACGCGCACGAGCATGTGAACACCATTGCCTCTGGGACCGCTTCAAACAATATCATCTCGTTGCGCAATCCGGGGGGACTCTCCACGCGATGCGCAACGAGCTGTCCCTCTCAAGTGAAGTAGCTTCAGATCAGCCTTCGTTGTATCCCTGGCTTCGACTCGAAAGTGAAACCTCTTCCAGGGCGCCAGTTGGCTCCAGAAGAAGAGAGACAGCCGCGATAAGCGTCAAGCTTGCCAGCCTTCCACCAACGAAAA
>DATAYF010000405.1:0-3578 GCA_036272735.1 Ktedonobacteraceae bacterium | reverse complement strand
CTCCAGCAAGCTGCTTGCTTGGGAATCCGCAACACCCTTAAAAAACCGTTTGATCTAGAAGCGTTGCTTGCGCTGGTTGTGTGAGCGATGTGCTGGAGCAAGGAAAAGTCGATGGCTCACTCTTTTTGGCCACTGTTATAGTGCTGCGTTCGTGAAGTCATGATAGAATAGAAAAGGAGGAAACGCCCAGACAGAAAGGAGCGAGGAGATGCCAAAGATCCTGCACGTGAGAGCGGCTCAAGATGAACAGGAAGAGCGCCAGGTGAGAAAGCTGGCAGCCAGCCGACACGGGCCAGCAGACTGGATCATCCATGCACGCATGGTAGAACTCAGTTGGGATGGGGAGCGGGTGGAAGCCATCGCCAAAGAACTGCAATGTAGTGCCCAAACAGTGAGACGCCGCTTACAGCGCTTCGATGCCCTCGGCATTGAGGGGTTGGGCGACCGGCCTCGCAGTGGACGGCCCAGCCGACTGACTGAAGCGGAGCGCAGCAAGCTCATCGCGCTGGCTCGGCAAGCGCCTCCTGGGCGGTTAGAGAGGCAAGCGGATGAATTGGTGGCGCGCGATGAGGAAGGTTCAGCCCAATGGAGCCTCAATGCCCTGGCTCAAGCAGCCAAAGAAGCCGGAATACGGGTCAAGCGCAGTCAGATTCGGACGATCTTGCTGCGCGAGGGTGTCCGCTGGCGTCGGACCCACAGTTGGGGCAATAGTTCCGATGAGGACTTCGCCCCAAAAGAACAGCGGTCGTCACCCACTACAGGTCTCCAGCAGAGGGATCGACGACCATCTGCACCGATGAACTCGGTAAAGTCGATCCCACGCACCTTCCCGCCCGCCCCTGGCTGGTCCACCGATGGACACCGCATCCAAGCTCCACTGGATTATAGCCGTGGACCCGAGAAAACCTGGGTCTATGGAGCCTTGCGCGTACGTGATGGCAAGGAACTCACCCGCTGTGCCGCCTCCCGCAACTCCACCAACTACCTTGCTCTGCTTGAGGAGATCGAAGCCGACAATCCTGTCGGTGACATTTTCATCATCACCGACAACCTCTCCAGCCACAACAGTGCTCAGACTCGAGCCTGGATGGCTGAGCATCCGCGCCTCCGTCATGTCTTCATTCCCTCTGGAGCGTGCTGGCTCAATCGGGCCCAGAGGGTTGGTTGGGGTCTGTGGGCGCCTCTTGCGTCGGGATGCCCTGGCTGGCCAGAGTTTTGCCAATCCTAGGGAGATCGAACAGGCCACACGGGTAGCCACCGCCCAACTCAACGCGCGCGCCAAGCCCTGGATCTGGGGACGACCGCCAAAGGATCATCGTCACTATCGGCGTCTCTTTTGTTATCGGATTTAACGAACGCAGCAATAGTCGGATTTTCGGACCCTGGCCCTTCGTCAATGGCGAGGATGAAAGCACTGTTGGCTTGAATAGTGGCTTCATCCTTTCCTTTTAGCATGAATGTAGCGCGCATTCCCTCTGTAATATTTCGTGCTTAGTGTATTTTATATTTTTCCTGAGAGAAAATAGTAAATTATTGCTAAGGGTTCTCTGAAAATAT
The DNA here is from genome assembly GCA_036272735.1 of Ktedonobacteraceae bacterium. Lineage (GTDB taxonomy): Bacteria > Chloroflexota > Ktedonobacteria > Ktedonobacterales > Ktedonobacteraceae > DATAYF01. The sequence goes on along the minus strand of DATAYF010000405.1, from coordinate 2,021 downwards.
AATCATTTAAATGCGAACAGGGACTGCTCATGTCTGGAGATAGAGAGTATGAATAATGTAATTTTGAAGCTACAAACCCAGCTCTAGCATTTGTTGAAGGGTCAGTCACGATGATGGCTGAATGTAAACCCGCTTTATTGAGTATTTTTTGCGAGAAAGCGAGATTTTGATATGTCGATGTTGATTCTTTTTCCATTAAAATATCCACTCCCGGGATACCGTCTTTGATAGCGATTGCCTTCATGGTTTCAGCTTCATTGACATTATCATTTTTGTCAGTTCCTCCAGACATAAGGATCTTTGGAATGTAATGGTTCTTGTAAAGATAAACGGCTTGATTTATTCGAGATTCTAGACAAACGTTATAGTGAGGATTCGAGACTACACGATTTTTGCATCTAGGGCCATAGCAGGAAGTCCCACCCATAGCCGCTTCACCTAAGACTACAGCAGCATCAGATTTTACTGGCGCATCCTGCTTTGCCATATGGAAGACATAGACTACCAATGTTCCATATACAAGTACGAATACCGCAACAACTACCGAAAGCGTGATGATAATTTTTTTCTTCATAAATTTGTGTTAATCCATGATCCTATTGTTAATTATAGCAAAAAGGGCCGACAGCTAGCGGCTCATCTCTAAGGAGTTATTGTGACTATATGTTACCAAATTGGCTGGCCTTGGTTAACGAAGTTAGAACTAAATTAATTTTAAGTACGGCAGATTACATTAAGGATTAAATCGCCGATTAGCAATCAAACACGAACCAGCATGCATGATTGCGCAGTTGCTGGTCATTGAGCACTAGCTCTCGGATTTCGTGCGGAAGCTGCTCCCGCTGCCATTTGCACTCAAGTTGTCCTGCTCTCTCAGCTTGGTCTTTTGGTACGGCAGCACGTACGGCCTTGATCGCATAGGCTGCTGCACCGAGCTCGTGGGCTGCCACATGCGCCACAACCGCAGCCTGACCCGCAGCGTATGCCGCATTTCGTGCTGCGCCCTTTAGGTCTCTGGCCGCACCCATTGCATGGCCCCCTAGCGCACGAGCCTCCATCATCTTAAGCTCGCCACGTGTCCAAGCGCGGGCAGCTTCGATTGCCTGCCGCGGCCGTTTATCACCTGGCCGTTCATCTTCAAAGAAATGCAATACATGCTCAGCACAATCAGCCGCCCACAGGGCGAGCAGGTGATGATTCGTATCACTCAAAGTGCCACCACGACGAACAGTAATAAATCTGGGATCGCGGGGTTGCGTTAATATCATGTAATTATGATACAACAATTACGTTTTACAATATAATTCTACAAAGTCAATAGCTGGCTGGCCATAGTAAGCCAAGTGAGAACCGCGATCATGGTTTATCCCGCAGCCCATTCGTATCGTCATTGACAACATTGTCAATAGTGTTTATGCTTGGTACACTCAAGGTGAGGTAAAATGCTACACAGCTAGCATTTAGCACCATACTAGAGCCAATAGGAGAGGGATTGCACACATGGCTACAACAGTAGAGGCTGCATTTGAGACATTAACTTCAAGGCTCACTCCTTCATCTACAGAGACGACAGCAGCCGCTAGCCACCGGCAATCTGTTTCCGACAAACTAAAACTACCGGTAGAAAAGTACGGTGCTGATAAGGTTCAATATCAGCAACGTTGGCCCTCTTTTCTCTTCCGGTTTGAGAGGTTCCTCTTCCATACCTGAAAGATGGCGCGAAAAAAAGTAAATGGGCAGATCGGGTCGTCACGCCGAGAGGTATGCTCCTTGCCGGTGAGCCTCCTCTTTGGTATACTTCCTGGTGTTGGGAGGAATTGTAGGGTCGTTGGGAACAATACAGACACAAGGAAGGTTCGATGTCCAGAGCACCTCTCCACGCCCTGATCTGGTCCAAAGAGCAGCGCCTCTACGATTTGTACACGCAGGGCCAGCTGAAGCAACGTTTTCGACCGGCAGAGCCAGCCGTGTGGCTGGCCTGGCTCGGCGAGGCGACCTCCTTTGCCTTCCACGGCGCGTCT
>DATAYF010000404.1:0-12284 GCA_036272735.1 Ktedonobacteraceae bacterium | reverse complement strand
CAGGAATTGCCCGTTTTGTGTGGAACTGGGCACTGGCGGAATGGGACCGGCAGTATCAAGCCGGCGAGAAACCCACGGCCTTGAAACTCAAAAAACACTTCAACGAGATCCGGCGCGAACACTTCCCCTGGACATGGGACGTGACAAAGAATGCTTCAGACCAACCGTTTCTGGATCTCGCGAAAGCATTTACAGCCTTCTTTGAAGGCAAGGCTCGCCGCCCCAAGTGCAAAAGCAAAAAGAAAAGCAAACCGAGCTTTTATCTGGCCAACGATCAGATGGAACTAGGCGACCACCGGGTTTGGATTCCCAAACTCGGATGGGTGAATATGTCCGAGCACCTCCGCTTCAAAGGAAAGGTCACAGGAGCGCGGGTGACTCGCACCGCAGACTGGTGGTTTCTCAGTGTGACCGTCGAAGTGCCAGATGAGACGCCACAGAAGCGCCCCACAGCCATCGGCATAGACGTGGGACTCACCCGACTGGCCACCTTGAGCACTGGAGAGGGAGTCGAGAACCAAGCCTTCCTCAAAACCGCACTCAAAAAGCTGCGTCAGGCGAACAAGCGCCTTCATCGCAGGAAACCCGGTTCAAAGAATCGGGGGAAAGCGCGTCGTCAAGTGGCCCGGCTCCATCATCGGGTCACCTGTCTGCGAGACGATGTGCTCCACAAGTTGACCACCAAGCTCGCCGAGTGTTATGGGATCGTCGGGGTGGAAAACCTCAACCTCAAGGGGCTGTTGAAAAATCGCAAGCTTGCTCGCTCGTTCTCGGATGCGGCCCTGGGCAAACTCTTGAATCTGCTCACCAGCAAGGTTGAGCAGCGAGGTGGGCAGGTCATCCAGGTGGGGCGTTTCTTCCCATCGAGTAAGATCTGCCATGGTTGTGGGTGGAAGTGGGAAGACATGCAATTGTCTGATCGCATTTTCCTCTGTCAAAACTCGCAATGTGCGTACTATCAGTTCCCACAGGATCGCGATCACAACGCGGGACTGAATATCCTGCGCGAAGCCCTTCGCTTGATCGGGCTGATTGATCAAGTCGTCGGCGGTACTGGCTCGGACGAAGACGTTAACTTGGCTGTGGACTTGACGTAAGACCAAAGTGCTTCGGCATTGAGGCAGTTGGGAGTGAAGCAGCAACAACGAAATTCTGTGTGGAGGTGGGCTTGCACACATTTGCATATGAAAATCGGAGCAGAAGCCCTCAATCGTGACGGAAAGAAAACCATTGCAGACCTCCTTTTTCTTCAGAAAACACGTCTGTTGCCGTCGGGACGATCTGGACTGCGACCTTTGAGCAATGGTGCTAATTTCCTCACCTGATCGTATTGGAGACGTGGACATCAAGCCATTGCTCGGCTCTGCTATTACAGACGCTATACAGCTCTCGCTACATAACTACAACTGTCGTACTAACGGGGAAGGTATCCGCAAGACCCTCACCACTTTATGTAATCGCTGCTTCAGGCATTATGGCTCTTGCCTTGATCATGCTTGCCTTTTTCCCCATGTGGCCTCTGGTGCTGACTGCTGCCGCCATCCTTGGGTTGGGTTTTGGCATTTTTCCCTCTGGTGACCTGGCGCTCCAGACACAAGTCTTGCCTGAGATCAGGGACAACGGGAAGGATCTCGGCATTCTCAATTTGGCAAATTTGATCCCACAGATTCTCGTTCCCATTATGGTAGGTATAGTCATCATAGTCATCATAGTCATCACCATTTTTCATAGTTATTTGGCCTTGTTTCTTATTGGAGCAATCATAACCTGCATTGGTGCCGGGATGATTTTCCCGGTAAAGTCAGTCCGATGAGCAGGAAGTTTTTGTAGTTTGTAGAAGGAGTTCTTCATTTATGTCAACTCTACGCCCGTTTCGTTTTAGCTTGGAACCACCGATGAAATCGTTGAGGAATTACAAAAGAGGCGCGCGCAATTTGGGATCTCCCGCATTGAGGTTACTGAAGCACACATGGAAGCCCTCGCCCCCGTTGTGGCACGTTTAGCCGGGAAATAACAATCTAAAAGGAAGAAAACAGCTATACGCGTTTTCTTCCTTTTAGGTATTGCTTTACCTACCCACCAGGGCGCGCATTACCTTTTGTGCCACCGACGCCACAGCAACGCGTGTTGTAACGAAGGCCAGAACTTCTCCACTGCTTCCACCTCCTCGTACCGTGGTACTTGATGTGGCGCGGCCCAGCGCTCACGTACAAACATCTCCGTTAAACGCCACAACGATCTGGTCTGCTGCGGCACATGTCGGCTCAACATCTCTCCATACTCATATGGCGTTTGCCATGACTTCGGCCCTAAACCCGTCAAGCCCGCCAGGTAACACACCTGCAAGAACTTCTGCGTCACCAGCGATCCTTGTGTAGAGAAGTTGCGCCCTCGGTACATCAGCCCTCCTATCAGCACCAGCAAAGCGATAACTACCAGGAGTCCGCCGAGTGCTGTCCATAGGACCCAATTCGTCGCTATTCCTGCACTATGATGTTGAGCCGCCTGATTTCCCTGATTGAATTTCTGGGTTGGAGTCGGCGTTGGTGATTGCTTCCTGAGTTGTGTCTTGCCCGGCAGTACCTGGCCCACGTTATGCGTTGACCCTGATGTGGACGATTGTGCAACTGGCATAGCATTGGCAGGATAACCGGGAGTCGGGTCGAAATCTACCCAGCCAATCGACGGCAGATACGCCTGCACCCAACTATGTGCATCACCTCCCTGCACCGACCAGGCATGCCGCTGCTGATCGAACATTCCCTGGCTAAAGCCATTGACCACGCGCGTCGGTATGCCCAACTGCCGCGCCATGATGGCCATGGCAGTTGCATAATAGGTACAATAGCCTGTACGCGTCTGCAACAACCAATCCACGGCATCGACGTTGTTCGGCACTGGCGCATTATCCAGCGAATAGATAAACGCACGCGGATCGCTTAGATGCGTCTCCAACAGCTTCAAAGCACTATAGGCATCATGAGCCCCATTCGTCCACTGATGCATGGTGCGTGCCACTGCTGGTGACAGATCTCTCGGCGTCTGTAAGTAAAATTGTGCCAACTGGATAAAATTGGCGTCGGCTTTCCACAGAGATGGGGTACCATCATATTCGGGTAGTGGCACCGCTTGCAAACTCTGCGTATTGTGTACCGGCTCCAAAGACGTAACCTGGTAGCGCTCCTTTGACTGTAAAGGCACTTGCTGCACCCACGCGCCCGATGTTCCATCGTTATAGACGGTCGTCGGCACGGTAAAGCGGATCGGCTGGTCTGGCGCAAAGATATAATTTTTGCTCCCTTGCGGTGCCCGCACCACATTTACCGTTGTTTTCAACGTGTTCGCGTGGCTCCTGGCAACGTCCGCGGGTATCGTAGTATTCGCCAGGTAGGAACTCTCATTTCGAGCCGTCAGCGTCGTCGTCCAGGTATGACCATCAAAATGGTTATAGGTAAAACCCTCTAAGTAGCTTGGAGCAGCGGACGTGCTGCTATACGTGAGCACCTCGCCGCTTGGGAGCGAAACCTTTCCGACAATCGGCAGTTGATCACCAAAAAAATTAGCGGACGTCTGGGACCCTCCAAGTAACGAGCGTGGGTCTTGCAGCGACAGATGCCCATCCGCGATGGTATTGACCACTGTATTCATACGGTCCCAGATCTGCTTGCCACTCTCTGGCTGTGCGGGCACCGGCAACACCATGCAGGCAATCACCACCACGAACGCAAGCACGCACGCCACCCGCATACAACGCCACGTCATAGCACTACGCCACACCTGATCGGTATATAAGCCATCGTGCACCCATTGCACCAATTGCGTGACGATGTGTACTCGCGCAATCAGTAAGACCAGGGCCGCCGCCAGTAACACGACAAGATAAGCCGCATCCTGCTGAACATAATTCAAATTTACCAGCAGAATAGCGCTGTAGACCAGCGCCACCAACCACGGCAAATGCGCGTGATACACGAGCCAGCATCCAAAGTAGCCCAGGAAGAAGCACAGAAAACTCAAGTAGAAGAAAAAGACAAGCGTGTTGTCCGGCAGCCCAGCGCTCGCAAATCCACTCGTGAAACTGGCCTTCATTGTGCCCAATAAATGCGTCCAGGGCACGTGAAACCCAACGTAACAGGTCAACCAGACGGCGAACCAATAGCCAATCAAGCAGGCTGCAACGTGCAGCATGGACTGTGGAAGATGCCGTACCTTGGCGACCACTAATCCAAGCAGTAACCCGACCAGCGGACTCCAGAATAACAAGTTGCTGTAACTAACCCATTGTGCTGTAACTACCGAGGCCACAACACAGTATAGCGCTATGCCTAAGAGGATTAGTGGCATCCACCCCTCAATTGGAGCACATCTTGAGCGAGCCGGTATACCCGGTAGCGAGGTATCTGGCAGACGAGGCATCTGATTATGAGGCCGATTTACGTGAGGGCCATTCTGCCCGGCATTACCTGGCGCAACATCTGGAGTACGATGAGCAGCATCTATCACACTAGACCGCATGAAGCTTCCTCCAACAATATACAAACCCAATTTTTTTTGCGATATATGTATTAGTATACTATGAAATGTAGCTACATCAGATGAAATAGTTCACAAAGGGCCCAATATTCCCGGTTGGCTCCTTCTCTGCTCACGATGTCGCCCGTGCTCTACCGTTGCCAAAGGGTAGTCTTTGCCCCTCTCCAATCAATCAGGCGCTTTTCCGTCCAAAGAAATTTGGAAACTTTTACCTAACGAAAAATCGCTATAAATTATTTATCAAGTAACTTAGAAAATCCTTAACGAGATTAATACCTAATGAGACTTTTTTAGCGATTAAAAAATCACTTGTATTTTTGTAATTCTCCTGCTAATATGTAATTAGAGAGTGTAGATACCACATTTGGGTCTACTCACAAGCAACCTTTTTAGGGGCATTCGCACTGGTATTCATTCATTTATTGATGAAACCATCAAGAAAGGAGCGAAACATATGTTTACTTCACCAGCGTTGGTACTTGGTTTCGCATTTAGTCCTACAGGCCTGATCATCTGGCTGATTATCGGCCTCATCGCCGGTTTCATCGCCAGTAGGATTATGGGCGGTGGCGGCTATGGTATCATTGGCGACGTGATCGTGGGCCTCATCGGTGCCTTTATCGGTGGCTTCCTGATGAACATATTCATGCCGAGCGCTAACACCGGCTTCATCGGCAGCATTATCGTCGCCATTATCGGCGCGATTATCCTGATTGCCATTTGGCGTCTGGTCACCCGTGGGGCATCACGTCGCGGTATATAACAAACACACAATGAGAGGCGGGCAAGCTTTTGTAGTAGTAACACGAGAAGCTTGCCCGCCTCTCACATTTGCTGCAAGAAAGAAAAGAGCCATACAAATACATCGTATAGTTCCTTTCTCTTACTTTGCTTTCTCGCCCTCTACACGTAATCGGCCCCGTGTGCGCATCGCCCTTCTGTGTATACTGAAAGCGGTCGTGAAATTTGCCCGGCATTGTTCTTTTTTCATCCACATAATAGCTCGTGTACGAGCAACTTCCAGCGACCTTTTACGTACATATCAATAGTGCTTTATCTAAAGATAACGTAATTTCGATAGGGAGAAAAAAAGAAGGCGCATATGCATGTAGAGGTATTCAATTACGGATTGAGTTTGCAGCCTGGAGATCTGCTCGCCTGGCTGCTCGTCGGACTCATTGCTGGCTTCTTCGCCAGCGTGATTATTCGTGGCCGGAGTTACGGCTGTATTGGCAATATTATCGTTGGCTTGATTGGTGCCGTCATTGGAGGATTCCTGGGCAACTTTTTAAACCTTGGTCGGCTGCACTTTATCGGCACTACAGTTGTGGCTTTCCTGGGGGCTTGCGTACTCGTCGCAATACTCCAATTTTTCAATGGAAGTCGGCGCAGCTATTAGCCAGATCACCCCTAAATTTGCATCTAAACGGACTGGTCGTGCACGATAAAAGTGATGCCGTTGTCGCCACTCGTTCAATTCGTTCTGCATGCGCAAAACAACGGCATTTTCTCTTGATTGTACCCACACTCTCGCGTCTTGCGAATAACGTCATTACCATCAGTTTCCGGTGCTACTTAAACACCATTTGATCCGATCACTGTTGCGTGATACTCGCTCCATGATATTGCGTTTCAGACGATAGATCTCACCTTCGCTCTGGAATTCGCGCGCACAAAAGCGCACAATTTCTCTGGGCTTGAGGTTACAATGAAATAACAAATAGGCGACACGCCGCTCCCTCTCGCCCGGCAACACGCTCTTCATTACTTCCCACAGCTCATCTTCGTGATAGGCGTCTTCCATTAGGAGAAGCTCATCAGGACGACTGCCATCGAATAGGCTCTCCTCTTTGGGACGCGCATACGCCCTCAAGGTATCCATAATGGAGCAATTCAAACACATGTGCAAATAGCTGTATACTCCAGCCGCCGAGCTAAATAGGAGCGCCTGATCACCAACCGCCTGCCAAAAACGGCGAAAGGTATCATCAATAAAACTCTGCTCGCTGGTTTCATGGCGCAAGGCAGCCTCTCGATAAGGATGGCGCGCAAACCACAATCTGATGCTCTCATGAAACTGCTGTCGCAGTACCGCCCACGCTGCATCATTCTTGCCGATGACAGCCCGCCTGAGTACTTCCAGGCAGTAACGATCATCACTTGGCTCCTTGCTGCGATATTTGCGCATCTCCTGTATACAGCGCTCGCTCAGGCTAGACAAGCTCATTTCTACAAGCGATGCTTCAACATTGATCCCCATAAATTTTTCCTACTCTCCCCCCGTCAAGGACCTTGAAAGGGGGGCACAATCCTACGTGCATGGGCGCGATACTTTTGCACTATATACTACTTAGACGCATGGCGGTACTGGCAATCAAATAGCTATTTCTCATGGTTCTTTATACGTACAAACTCTACCATAAATTCACGTTTTAGAACAGTCCTACTGCCAGAGCTTTATCTTTAGGAATTCCTTCTCTCTCACATTTCTTACCATCTTGCCTCCTTGCTTGAAAATAGCTATACTGTAAGCGTGCTGTTGATAGCATAGATCATGTATGTTGCAACGAGTAATCCGGCTAAACCTAGTGCAATTCCTTGACCTTTTCTGGTTTGTCGTGTATTCTCCTCGTAGGTGGGGAGCGATGCGGAACACCCTCTTTCGTTGATCCGTCAGAGGATACTGTAAGTTAGAGGATACTGCAATAGGAGACATTATGGAGCACATCTTGGTGGGTGTGGACTCGGATTTCTCCCAGACCACTCAATATACGCTGCGCACTGCTAGCGAGTTCTTCTCGCAAGCCGCTCCACAGGTGACGCTTGTCCTTCTCAACGTCATCTCTATACCACAAGTCGTCTCTACCCATCCCAGCTTCTATATGGGGTCAGCAGCTTTCACTGCCACACCAACATCCTGGCAACGCGCTCAAGCCGAAGAGCTGTTGCAAAAATCACGCCTGATCCCGCAACAATACGGCTTCCCGCCTGATCAGATGCGCACCCTTATTCGCGCGGGCGTCCCCGCCCCTGAGTTGCTCAAAGCCGCACAGGAATTCGATGCCCGCTTGATCGTGGTCGGGAGTCGGGGCAATGCACCCACGCAACGCCTGCGCCGCCTGCTCGTCGGAAGCATCTCCCACGCCATCTTACGCGCTGCTCCTTGCCCGGTTATGATCGTAACCCCTCCTCAGCAGGCGTCGATTCCCGTCGATCTTGTGGCCTGGTATCAAAGAGCAATCACTGATTACTTGCGAGAGAATCCAGGCTCACTCTCCGTCTTCACTCCCAGGCGTGCCGCCCACACCTTCACTTTTCCAGGTAAACCCGATCCTGGACGCAAAGAAATCGCCGCCGCTGCCCTGGCGCTCGAACACCTGGCAAACGACGGCGTACTCTGTCGTCATGATGTTGAAGGCGAACTCCGTTACGTCAATGACTGACAATGCACTTTTCATACGCTACAGTTGCCGCGTCAGCTCCTCCGGCGTGTTTACCGGTGCCTGGCACGCAAAGTTCTGGCACACGTAGGCCGTGGCGCGTCCATCTTTCAAAGGCCGAGCTGCTAACAAAGCGATAGCCTGTATTGTTGCTTGATCCTCCGGCGCACTGTACGCGACCACGCTGTTCGGTCGATAGCGCCGGTTCACCTCCGTCAGCAGCGCTCGCGTATCTGCCGCCTCTGGCACTCCCATAATCGCGACCTCTTTGCTGCCTGCAATTGCCAGGTCTAGCGCCCCTAACGCGTGTCCAAAGGCTTGCGGATGCTGAACCATCAGATCAGCCAGACCTCGCAAGTACTCGTCTGCTCGCTGTCGATAGCGCTGCTCCCCACTCAGCGCAGCCAGCCGCAATAGCACGTCTACGGCAACGCTATTGCCCGCTGGAGTCGCGTTATCCATGATATCTTTGGGTCGATTGATCAAGGCTTCGTGGTCCGTTCCCGTGTCAAAGAAGCCGCCGTTCGCGTCATCAGCAAACAGCGCTATCGCCTGCTCCATCAGCCTCCGCGCCTCCTCGAACCAGCGCACTTCGAAGCTCGCCTCGTATAACGCCAGTAAACCATCGGCCAGGCTCGCGTAATCTTCGAGATAGCCACGCAACCTGGCTTGCCCATCTTTGTACGTCCTCAGCAAACGCCCATCCTCCCGCAACTCACGCAACAGAAACTCGGCATTACGGCGCGCCACGTCCAGATAATCGCTCCGTCCGAGATGCCGTGCCGCCTCGGCGAAACTGCGCAACATCAGACCATTCCAGGCCGTCAGAATCTTTTCGTCCCGCCCCGGCTTCACTCGCTGCTCTCTGAACATGAACAATGCTGCCTTGCTACGTTGCAACGCCGCCTCGACCTCTTCTACGCTTGATGTACTCGTTTCGGCCAATTGCTGCACCTCGGTAACTACGTGCAGGATATTTTTGCCCTCAAAATTTCCCCCTGGCGTGACCCCGTAATATTGCATGACCAGTTGTGCATCATCCGGCGACAGCACCTGCTCGATCTCCGCAGGCGTCCACGTGAAAAACTTGCCTTCTTCCCCTTCGCTATCCGCGTCTTGTGTCGAGTAAAACCCTCCTTCTGGCGAGGTCATCTCACGCGTCACGTAATCGAGCGTCTCTTCAATAATGCGCCGATACAGGGGCTTCTGCGTTACCAGGTAAGCATGCAGGTAGACGCGGATCAAGAGCGCGTTATCGTAAAGCATTTTCTCAAAGTGCGGCACCAACCAGATGTTATCGACCGCGTAGCGATGGAAGCCGCCGCCGAGCTGGTCATAGATGCCACCATATGCCATCTTCTGCAAGCTAGTTTCCACCATCGCCAGATCCTGCTCGGACTTGCCATTTGCAGGCATCTCGCCCGCCTGCCGGTGCAAGTATATGCGCAATAACAGTTCCAGCGCCATTGTGTTAGGAAACTTTGGAGCACCTCCAAAACCACCATTTTGCGCATCGAACGTGGCTTGCAACGCTTTGTCAACCTCGTCTAACATCGTCAGCAGCAGGTCGCCACCGGGTTGCACACCACGTCCACGCAACGGCACGCCGCTATTTTGCGCGAGGTATGCCGCAACCTGCTGGGCCTGCTCCTCCACCTCTTTACGCCGCGTCGCAAACGTCTGTGCCACACTCGACAGGACACTTGGAAAACCTGGCATAGTCTGGCTACCGTAGCGACGATCAGCCGGTGGAAAGTAGGTTCCGCCAAAGAACGGTTTGCCCTCCGGCGTCAAAAACATCGTCATCGGCCAACCGCCTTGTTGCGTCATAGCCTGCACTGCCTGCATATAGATGCTATCCAGGTCGGGACGCTCCTCGCGATCAACCTTAATCGATACAAAATGCTGATTCATCAGCGCGGCAATCACCTCATTCTCGAAGGACTCGCGCTCCATCACATGGCACCAGTGGCACGCCGAGTAGCCAATGCTCAACAGGATCGGCTTATTCTCGCGTCGCGCCTTTTCCAGTGCCTCGGTCCCCCACGGGAACCAGTCAACCGGGTTGTGCGCGTGCTGCAACAGGTAGGGGCTCGTCTCATGGATCAGACGATTGGTATGGGTATGTTCATCAGTTATTTCTGCCATTATCTTCTCTCCAGAATGAAACGCACTTCAGCCATCTCCACGCATTGTACGACATCATGCCGACAAAGCAAGAAACCTTTGCAGGCCACTCCGGCAATGCGATGGCTTTACCTGCTAAAATGTTATATTATTTCATAAAAGATCAAAACCTGCTGAACCGGCGAGATGAAGGGAGTTTAAGCTATGCTTTGCCCAGTTTGCCAAACCTTAAATCGTGCACAAGCGTATTACTGCCGGAACTGTGGCAATGCCCTCATGCTGGTTCACCGCAAGCTGTTAGACCTCTGCTTCGTTATGGATGCGACCGGAAGTATGGGGCATTATATCAAAGCAACCCGTTCTGCACTACAAGGCTTCGCACAAAGAATATACCACCTGGCACTCAAGCCCAATGTAGCTTACAGCCTGGTTCTCTATCGCGACCACCCTCCCCATAGCCAGGCAACTTTTGATCAGCAACATATCGAATGCTATCCATTCTCGGAAAGCATAGACGATTTGCAACAAGCACTCGAACAGGCACGAGCACATGGCGGAGGCGGAGATGGGCCAGAGGCCGTGGCAGACGGACTATACCATGCCTGTAACAATCCACACATGCACTGGCGTAGCGATGCACGTAAGATTATTGTCCTGGTTGGCGATTCAGCACCTCATGGCTTCGGTCGTCCAGGAGACAATTACCCCGAAGGCTGCCCTTGTGAAAAGACACGTGGTACTATAAGAAGTACAGTCCATGAGGCACGTCAAAGAGGTATTACCGTGCTGTGTTTGGGCATCGGCGACGATCCATTTATGCGCAAAAGCTTTGCGTTGATTGCAGAAATGGGAGGCGGTCAATATACATCCATTGCTAACGAGATTACCTTGATAGAAAGTGTTCAAGCTATCCTAGTAGCAGGGTTAGAAGATACTGTATAATACTGAGCTGTATGGTTGTAATAGCAAATTTATAACGAGACGATGCGCGTACGCGTACGTTCGTTATTCGTCGCGAGGCGACGGAATGCCCACAGGTACCACGTCGCAAATGTGCGATACGGGCGCCATAGCTCGCCGCGCTCGCGCGCTTCCTGCTTTGTTGGTCGCTCTGGAAGTTGATAGGCCACGCGCATCCCTTCAAGAAAACCGAGATCGTCCACGGGCAACACATCAGCACGACCAAAGGTAAATATCAACGTCATCTCGGCGGTCCAGCGACCAATACCCTTCACAGCGGTGAGCTGAGTGATAATCTCTTCATCCTCTAATTCCTCCAGGTGCTCTAGTTGCAACTGTTCAGAAGAAATATGCTCGATCAAGTTGCGGATATAGCGCGCTTTGGGGGTCGACAGTCCCAACGCGCGCAGCCGATCAAAGTCCAGGGGCCGCAAGGTTTCTGGCGTCACCTTGCCTTCAGGTAGTGCCGCGCGCACCCGTGCCATGATGGCATCAGCAGCTTTGACGGAAATTTGTTGTGAGATGATGGCATCGACTAGAGCATCGAAGATATCTGGATCGGGTTGGAGCGTGCACAGACCCACACGCTCAATAGTAGCACGCATAATGGGATCAATGTCACCTAAATACGCCGTCGCGGTAGTGACAACGTCAACAAATGAAGTCTGCATGGTTCCTCGTCATTCTTTCCTGTATAAACACTACTGCATGCCAAGCTGTGCTGGTAGTATAGAACGGAAAAGAACATTTGTCCAGTATATTTTCACAAAGGTTGTGACTGCTCCATCCCATTGTTTCGCAAACAAGGTTCCTCATGGGTGAAACGTCGCCGAACTCCTAAGCGTACTTTTAGTGAATGGGTTACGTTTTTTTACTTACAAAACACGGAAATCAGCAAGTAGAGCAGTAAGAAGATTAGATAGTCAGGAACACGTATGCAAACAGGCATGAACAGTCAGCATCCTCAGCGAAGAGGGCTGCTTTATAGAAGCGTGAAGCACATGAGCAACCTGCCTCAAATTTCGACGATGCCCCCTCCCTGGTGGCGTACTTCCTGGTTCGGCTATATCGCCAGCGTACTCATCATTGGTGCCTTGCTGCTGGTGGACAGGATTGACCAGTATTTTCCCTCGGTACCAATATTCGTTGGTGCCCCATTTGTCCTGATCTCTATTCTCATGGCCCTCGTATGGGGCATCGGTCCCGCGCTGTTTGCTATCGTGC
>DATAYF010000403.1:0-7661 GCA_036272735.1 Ktedonobacteraceae bacterium | reverse complement strand
CTATCCCGCCTGCATCGAAGCTTTGATTGATGCTCGTACCGGGAGTGATGAATGGTCGTTTGCCGCAGCCGGAAACGGAGAGACTACTTCCTCCATCATTATCTCCATTGTTTGTCGTGCAGGAGGTAACGAACAAGATAACTGTAGCCAGCAGGCCAAAAAAAATGAGCTTTCCGATGAGTCTATTGAGTCTATTGAGTCTATTCGTACTGAGTCTGCGCATGTGCTACAACTCCAAACATATTCTGCTCGTAATCTCTTCTTCCTTTTATACGGATGCGGCGAGAAAACCACGAGGTCTTTCGCCTCGTGGATGAACGCCGCACATTCCCCTTGACTTTCAATGGACTGCCGAATGGTTTCCTGACTTGTGTTGCCAAGAGTACAGCAAAAATATCTATCACTCCACAATGTCTTCTCTTTCCCAAAATGCCCTTTCAGAAGTGGGAGAGGATAAGGAATTTGGCATGATTCTTTGACTGGTCATCCATGAGGAGCGTGCACTCACTCTCTTCATCTTCTCAAACTTGGGAATCGGTTTCAAATTGACCTTTTTTCCGTCTATCATCATCAAAATGGCATAACCCGTAGACATGCGTCCTTTGATAAAATACTGCTGACCTCGATAACGCACCTTATCAAATTTGCGAAAGCCTCGGATTTTGCCAGTTCTGATCGGTTGTTCACTGCGCACGCCTTTGGTTTGCTGATAATCCCCATCAGGAATGCCTTTCTTCAGGAACATCTGCATCGTAGCAAAGACGGGCATCTTTCCTCGTGTGGCAATGATGGCCGCATCATTGGCGTGGGTTTTCGGTAAGCCTGAAAGGAGACGATGCTCTTTGGTCACAAAACCCCATGTTTCCTCAGCCTCAAGACGCTTGAGCAACTGTACGCGGATACTGTTCATCTGGGTCGCGTGGGCCAGTCCTCCCCGAGATTTCCCGCGCTGTTTCAGCGTGACCGTTCCCGCGTGGAGATCATCATGACAGGTTTTACAGAGGGTCAAAAGATTGGCTTCGTCATCACTGCCTCCCTGGCTCCGAAACACGACATGATGCACTTCAAGCCTTCGATCATGGCTTTTTCCCTGGCAATGCTGGCAGGTATAGTCATCACGGGTCAACACATATGCCTTCGTGTTGGCAAAGCCATAGTTGACTCCCTTTTGATATAACCACTTCTTTTGTAAGACGTCCGGGTTTTTGAGGGCATGCGGGTCAAAGGTTCCCGTTTCCAGAATGATCCTGCTGATCGGCAACATCTTTTGCACGAAGCGGATTTCCCGCAAGTGCCCCTCCATTTTGCTACGCATGGTGGGAGAAAACCGCGCGACGCGGGTAGAGTTGCGACGATTCCGCCAGCGCGGCTGGCGATACCGGGTTTTGCGTTGGCGTCGATTGCGGCGTTTCGCTGCGCGCGCTTTCATGGTCGCGGCGATGTCATTGCGCAACTTCACTTCCGAGAGGTACAGGGTCTTTCCCGTCTCATCGGCTACCGCTGCCCCGAGCATCGTGCTCCCGGTATCGACGCCAAGAGTCAATGGTTGCGTATACCGGAACCGTGGCGCAGCCAGCAACTTGATGGTAAAGGGCGTGTGCCGGATCACTTTCGCCTTCCCTTCTTTGAGCAGCAGGCGGCCTATGGCCGGAACGCAGGGCATCAGTGGCTTGCCATCGGGCATCAAGACATACACGAGACCCATCGAATATTCCTTTCAGAAAAATGCTCTGTCCGAGGACAGGTGATGCGTATATCTGCGCTGTGACCACGCAGAGAATTTGACTTCATCTCGACAAGGTTCAAAAGGCTTTTTGCATCTCGATCACCGGACCTTTCCTCAGTCCTGCTTAAACCGAGACGACAGAGCAGCGGTCTGATGCGTCAACCGCAGGTGTCATGACCTTTCAAACGGAACTCCCATTTCTGGGGTTGAGTCTGGTGAACTCAGGCTTCTCTCGAAGCCGCCGAGTCTTTAGCTCGGCGGTAGTTCACTGGAGCAAGTCACAGAAATGTAGAGGCAGGATAGCAGATTAGTATGTCTTACTATGCTACTTCTTAATTATAGATAAGCAATAGCTCTAAGAGTAGATAGATGTATATTATCATTGGTTATGCTAGTTTGCAATAGATTTCTAACCTATTTAGTAATTTATTAAGTATAGGAGGAATGGCCGCTTGACATCTACAGTTTTTGACCATATAAGCCCTTTTAAATCCTCCATGGATATTTATTCAAAAGAAGGTACAAGGAAAGAGTGCCAAACAATTATATTTACAACAACGCGGGGTCGATAATCCAGCCATCGGCCTCGTGCCCGGTAGGAATGCCATAGCCTGAGTCACGCTGCGTATATGCCCAGGCCGCCTGTACGGCGCAGAGCACCGCGTCGAGACGATCCCCGGTCTGATCCTGCACCAGCTCTTCACATAGCGTCTCGTCGATAATCACGCGCAAACCATAGGACATACACAACGAGGGTGCAGTCAGTGCCGCCATGATGTCGCGACGCGCCTGGAGTTGCACGGGGTCGATACGCCGTTCGCCCTCTCTTTTATAGCTACGCGCCCCGATGAGCGTACGTGCCACCAGCGCCGGATAGCCCTCGAAGACAAGACGCGGCATTGGTAGGGGTCGGCAAGGCAACACGGAGACAGGTGCGGCAAGGAGACGGGGCGCGCCAGTAAAAAACATCTTCGCCACGGGCACGCGAAACCACATCAGCGGACTACGTGCCCCCGCGAGTTCGTCGGCTGGACGTTTGCGCAGCTTATGCCCGGCGGGCTGCGTCGCGCAATAGTTTACCAGCGTCGTCACGAACTCGTGCATGGTCATGCTTGAGACGACTTCTACGTAGGCAGACCAATCGAGAGGCCAATGCAGGACCAACAACACTTCACGAGGGAGACCAAAGGGGAAATCACAAGCAGCCAGCCAGGAACCAGCCAGGGCTAGCCAGGTTTCAAAAGCGGCCCAATCGATCAACGGCTGGCAGGTATGTATGGTTAAAATGGTGCCAGAAAGCTCACCCTGTGCGCATGTAATTGGCTTACGAACAGAGGGCACGCTGGTAAAATCCAGGCCAAATACAGTCATCGATGCCTGATCATTCTCCATACGACGCCCGCCATCCGGCAGCATTAAAGCTGAGCTATCACGTTTTTACTAATGGTGCGCAACGTTGCAAATACGCCTTTGCCCTGTGAAGCAACGGCTTCGAAGGTGGGAACCCGCAGACGATTTAAATAGCGATCAAGCACCTGCACGGGCAGCGCGTTGGGCATATCCCGCTTATTCCACTGCATCACCCAGGGAAATGACGTAATGCTCTTGCCCATGCGGCGCATATTCATCTCAAGCTCAGCAATACTCTGCACATTTTCCTCAAATTTATCAGCCTGAGAATCAACCACGAAGACAATGCCATCCGCGCCATTGAGCACCGCGAGCCGGGTGCGTTCGTACAAGATCTGGCCGGGCACAGTATAGAGATGGAAACGCGTGCGAAAGCCATGCACAGTACCGAGGTCGAGCGGCAAGAAATCGAAAAATAAGGTCCGTTCGGTCTCGGTCGCGATAGAAAGCATCTCCCCCTTAGCACTTGGGTTGATGCTTTGAAAAACATACTGCAAGTTTGTCGTCTTCCCGCAATAGCCGATGCCATAATAGACAATCTTGCAGTGAATTTCACGGGTAGCAATATTTATGAGCGCCATGGGTGCTGAATCCTCTAGTCACGGAAGAGAAGATCGATAGTATCCTCAACGGACGAGCGAAATTGCAGGTTCAGGACAGAAGATTTTGTGCGGGTCGAATCGCTACGTACACGATCTAGAACGCGCATCAGTTCTTCTGTCGCTTTTTTGGAAAGCACCTTCACCAAACCAATGTGAGTGAATTTATCAAAGATAATCACGAGCAGCCATTGTTCTTCGACCATAGACGTGTAGATACTTTCTTGCACGCCTTGTTGAAAAATGCTCCGAAAATCTTTCTCATTGAGTAGCCTTGCCACCTCGCGTGAGGAAGAAAAGACTCCGGCGAGCAGGGCTCCCAAGGTTGTGGCATTGCTGCGGTTTTCTGCACCCTGAACTGAGACGACCTGACCACTCTTATCAATTAACATAGCTGTTGTGGCATTGGTGTCGTGCATCAATTTTGTGAGCACAGCAGAAATAGCGGTTAACTCGTGATCCGAGATAACAAGATTTGTCAACTGTTCCATTGACGCGCCGCCTCCGTGTACACGTCCAACATAGGAGAGTTTCCACCAGTATAAGTGTATAAAATTCTGTGCTTAGACAATATCAAGAGCCTCAAGGATGTCGTTCCGACTCGTTTTGACCAAGTGACGAATGCGGCCAATATTTGAGGCGTTATCAGAGAGCGTGACCATCAACGCGAAGTCGCCTAATGGTTCGACACTCACTAATCCATGCTCATATTCCATAATGACGCCGACCAGGCTCCCCCGCGCAATCTCCCGGCCAAGCGCTTCAGCGGCACCGAAGCCGCTGGTAGACACCGCGCCCACCGCCTCTATATCCTCTTTGCCATCGCGTGTCATACCCTCGATCATCAGGCCATCTCTCCCTACCAGGATCGCTTGACGCACTCCGGGGACAGCCAAAAAGCGATTCAACATCTGCTTGAGATCTACCATTGAAAAACTCCGATGCGGGTACTCCCAGCCACAAACGCGGGAGACATGTCGTTTCAAAAGCTTGTGATAAGGGTAGCACTTCTCTACTAACTAACTCTCGCTAAGCATAATAACCCTTGCTATTCTAGCGCATGGCCCAGAGAAGACGCAATCCTATAAGACATCTGGGCTAATACGTAATCCGTACGCACCTGTGCATTAAATCCAACCAAAGCTCAATACACAAAGAAAGCTTAATGGTTTGCGCAAACCATTAAGCTTTCTTTGTAGATCGCACACAACGACTACTTCTTCAGGCCGTAATTCGGGCTTTCTTTGGTGATCATTACATCGTGCGGATGGCTTTCGCGCAGACCAGCACTGGTAATGCGGGCAAAGGTCGTATGCTCTTGCATGGACTCGATGCCGTTGGCACCGGCATATCCCATCGCCTGGCGCAAACCACCAACCAGTTGATACACCAATGGACCAAGCATTCCCTTATAGGGCACACGAGCCTCGATCCCTTCGGCGATTACCTGCGACTCGTCGGCATCCTCCTGGAAGTAACGATCTTTACTGTAACTCCTGCGCTTCATGGCCGCCACCGAACCCATGCCGCGATAATCCTTGAAGCGCTCACCGCGCGAGATGATCAATTCACCTGGACTTTCATCGACTCCAGCGAGCAGGCTACCCAGCATCACGC
The DNA here is from genome assembly GCA_036272735.1 of Ktedonobacteraceae bacterium. GTDB lineage: Bacteria > Chloroflexota > Ktedonobacteria > Ktedonobacterales > Ktedonobacteraceae > DATAYF01. The sequence continues at coordinate 2,309 of DATAYF010000403.1, read as the reverse complement.
TATCGGCACCGGCGGCAATTGCCTTAGCGATATCACCGGAGTACTGAATACCACCATCGGCGATAATGGGAATACCGTAGCGGCGACCAACGGCGGCACAATCGTATACAGCGGTAATTTGCGGCATACCCACACCAGCAATAACACGGGTCGTGCAAATGGAACCGGGGCCGATCCCTACCTTGATCGCGTCTGCACCAGCCTCGATGAGCGCCTCGGTCGCAGCAGCGGTGACCACGTTCCCAGCGACGATCTGTGCACGCTCACCAAAATTCTTTTTGTAGCGGGCAACGGCCTCGACTACCATCTGTGAATGGGCGTGCGACGTATCCACGACTAGAGCATCCACATCCTCTTCGATCAGCGCGGCACAACGCCTCATACTATCTGCGCCCACACCAACCGAGGCGGCGACGCGCAGGCGTCCGAACTCGTCCTTGGCAGCGTTTGGATACATAATCTTCTTCTGAATATCCTTCATGGTGATCAGGCCTTTGAGCATATAGTGCTCATCGACCACCGGGAGCTTTTCCACCTTGTAGCGGTGCAGGATATCGCGAGCCTGTTCGAGCGTGGTGCCAACAGGTACGGTGACCAGTTTCTCACTCGTCATTAATTCGCCAATCGGCCGTGACGCCTCGGCCTCAGTGGCAAAACGAATGTCACGGTTGGTGAGAATACCAACCAGCTTGCCATTCTCGGTAATGGGGATGCCGGAGATATGGAAGCGCTGCATGACGCTCAGGGCTTCGTCGAGTGTGGCCGCCGATTCCAGTGTAATTGGATCAGTAATCATACCCGACTCCGACCGTTTGACCTTATCGACCTCTTGCGCCTGGTCCTCAATGGACAGGTTACGGTGGATCACACCGATCCCACCTTCGCGTGCCAGGGCAATAGCCAGTCTTGCCTCAGTCACGGTATCCATAGCAGCGCTGATAATCGGAATATTAAGCTGAATAGTGCGCGTAAAACGAGTCTGCAAGGAGACATCACCGGGAAGCACGGAAGAAGCGGCCGGAATGATCAGGACATCGTCGAAGGTGAACCCTTCTTTGGCAAATTTTTTATCAAACGCCTCCGACTGAGACATAATTGTGGCATCCTCCTTAAAAAAAGCCCAGCACACGTCCTGCGCATGCTGGCTACTCCCCATCAATGGGGAATGATAATCTTCTATACGCTGTAGCAATAAACAAACAGATACTAGCCAAATTGTTCCTGACAGTGTAGCACCTGCCCTCGTTCAGCGTCAAATGAGCGAAACACATAAAGGTTTATTAATGGTTTCCGGAAACCATTAATAAACCTTTATGTGTTTCGCAATCACAGATCGAATGATTACAACACAGCGCAAGTGTGTTATTGAAACCGCGCCGTAAAACCCCTGGCTTTAGACATGGGGATATGAGGCGCGTTCCTCGACGTCGTGTGATGGGTGTGGGATAGTTGACACGCAACTACAATGGTGGTAGAATGGTTGCATGAAAGACGAGATAAAACCCATAACCGTGCGCATCCCTGCTCATCTGTTAGAGCAGATGCGAGCGGTCGCCACCCAGAATAACCGCTCTCTTAATGGAGAGATTGTCACTGCTCTTGAAGAGCATGTCAAGAAACAGCAGAAAGGGAAGGAGCCACGTGACCAAGCGGGCGTATAAGTTCAGGGTCTACCCAACTGACGAGCAGCAGCACAACCTTGCCCAACCCTTTGGGTGCTGTCGCTTCGTCTACAATTGGGCACTTTCGACTCGTAAACGCGCCTACTTCGATCACGGCATCAAACTTTCCGACTTTCGACCTCTCAGCAGCTATCACCGCCCTCAAGAAAGAGGAGGGCACCGCATGGCTCAGAGAAGTTTCTAGCGTGCCTTTGCAACAGGCATTGCGTCACCTCGATACCGCCTACAAGAATTTCTTTGCTAAACGTGCTCACTATCCTGTGTTCAAGAAGAAGCACAAAGAGCAGGGGGCGACCTATGCAGCCAATGCCTTTGTGTGGGATGGGCAGAACCTGACCCTTGCCAAGCAACACAACCCTTTGCCGATTGTGTGGTCGCGAGCGCTCCCAGAGGGAGCAAAGCCATCCAGCGTCACGATGACGAAAGACCGGGCAGGGCGCTACTTTGTGAGTATGCTGGTTGAAGAGGACATTGCGCCGCTGCGCATTTCTGACAAGGTGGTAGGTGTTGACCTGGGCTTGAAAGCGTTTCTCATCACCTCTGATGGCGAAAGCATCGACCATCCCAAATACGATGCACGTGACGAGAAGAAGCTGGGCCTTGGCCGGGCGGCATCATGCCAGGAAG
>DATAYF010000402.1:0-3209 GCA_036272735.1 Ktedonobacteraceae bacterium | reverse complement strand
GACGCGAGCGCATCGATGAATGATCCTTGTGGGCCCAGGCTAGCAACGAGCAAAATAGACCTGGTCAATGCGACACTGCACGAAGGCATCAAAGCGATGGTTTTGCGTTCAATGAGAGAGAGTGTTGGCGAATTAGTTTTCTATGCTCATTATTGGAACATATCAGTATCTGCATTGTGCTCGAAATGGCAATTCGCCAACACTCTCCTGGAGATAACGTAATGTTGAAGGTCTGTATGTGAAAGGGATGCCACCAGTAGCACAACCAAGCAAAGGATGGAACGGATATCGGCATCCACGCCTTGACGCACAGGGACAAAGCTGTCTTCAAGGTGATCGTTTTGCAGGGGCAATTTTGCTCGTCGAAATGCTAACCTGGTGGAATCCACTGATCCGTGCGTTGACTGATGGCGAGGCCCTTTTCCAATTCAAGGGCTCAAATACACGCGAGGAGATGACGCAGCGCTTAAGGGCAGTGCGCCAGACCCTGCGAGGCATGTATCCAGGACTGCACGAACTCTTTGAACAAGTCTGGTATTCACCCAACCTGGTCCGTTGTCCAGATTTCCGCTCCTGGGTAATGTGCCTTCTTCGATTACGCTGGAATGGTTAAGCAGGAGTATTTGCGGGTATTGCGTCAACAGGCAAGCAGGTAGAATTTACCACCATCGCCATTTTACGTATCATCAACGACAAAATTGTCGAAGAATGGCGCATCAGCGATCAGTAGGCGCTCTACCAGCAGCTTGGAGCTTTCCCTTCACAGCCATAAGCAGCCAGGTTGACTCATCAGCCACTGCATGACAGAGCGAATATTGGCATCGTGCACCTGGCTATAAAATGTACGATCAAAGGGATCTGGTACCTCGATCATGGCCGCCGCTTCAGCGACGACCTCATCAAACGAGTAGCCAATAAGAGTAGAGGATTGTTCGAGTTCTGGCCCTGTTGAAAGATGCCGTGCCAGCACCTCGCGACAGCGCCGCTCGATCTCACGAAAATAGGTGAGATTCGCCTTAACAATAGTGGGACTGGTCGTTTTCCCATGTGAGCAGAGCACCCGTTTTAGAAAATTTGGTGCGCGGAGAGCCTTACTTTTCCTCTTTGCTCATCTAAAACCTATCATCTCAACGCGAGAGTAGCCCGCTTTCGAGCGCGACAGCCACGGCAGCAGCGCGCGAGTCCACCCCCAACTTATTGTAAATGTTGGTCAGGTAGGCACGAACAGTGCGTTCGGTGATGCCGAGATGGGCGGCAATCTCTTTGCTGCGTTCGCCACGTGCCACACCTTTCAGCACCTCGCGCTCACGTTCGGTAAGTTGTATAAAGTTGGCATCCTCTTGTGCTGAGATGGAAATAGGGAAGCTTGGAGGCAGCGTTGGTGCTGAAACAGAGCGGGGAGTGGACGAAAAAGCAGTGTAGGCCAGGATACGCGCCATAACTTCCGGCTGTACCGTAATTTCGCCACGCGCGGCAGTACGAATAGCCTGGAACACCGTCTCAAGCGGCATCTCTTTGAGTAGATAGCCGCGCGCTCCTAGCTGCAATCCGCGCATCATCATCTCATCTTCGTTATACGTCGTGAGGATCAGAACAGCGACCTGCGGCCAGCTTGCGCGGATGTGTTCCAGCGTCTCGATACCATCCATGCCCGGCATACGCAGATCCAGCAATACAACATCCGGCTGCACTTCTTCAATCAATTGCAACGCGCTCGCACCATCAGCAGCATCACCCACCATTTGCAGGTCGTCGCTGGTAGCCAGCATGAGGCGTAACCCCTCGCGCACAATAGGGTGGTCGTCAACCGTGACCACACGAATCGGCTTACTCATGATGAGGACTCTTCTAAAACTATTGCGGCTGCTTCTCCAATAAGTGGCGAACAGGGTACATACAGCCGGATGCATGTGCCATAACCCAGCGAACTTTCGATATCCAGTTGTCCCCCGATCAAGCGAGAGCGCTCACGTAGACCCACCAGCCCATAATGCCCCACTTTGCCCGTTGCTATCGCAGGATCAAAGCCGACGCCATCATCACGAACCACTATAGCTAGCGAACACTCTTGCACAATGGCCTGAACCCAGACCCGGCCAGCCTGGGCATGACGTGCAACATTCGTCAAACTCTCAGTGATGACACGCAACACCTGCGCACAATGCTGTATGGGAGTGCTTGTCAGCCCATCAAGGTCTGCCTCGCAGGATATACCAGTCGTGTCGCTAAAGCGGTCAATCTCCTCCTGGACAAGCTCTGGCAAGTCATCCGCGCGCAGAAGTTCGTTAGTCCGCAGGTCATCAATCACATAGCGCATCTCGCTAAGCATCGTGCGCGCACGTTCCATCGTCCGCTGTACCACAGCCTGGGCTAACTCGCCCTTGCCTTTGGAGTAATAGGAATTGGCCGCATCTAATTGCATCACCAGTCCAGCCAGACCTTGAGAGAGCGTATCATGCAACTCACGGGCCAGCCGCTGCCGTTCATTCTGCATCGTCAAGTCCTCCACATGTACAGCGTAGGCCGCAAGCTGCTGATGGGTACTTTGGAGCCGGGTATGAGCAGTATTGAGTTCATTCAGTAACTTCTGTACCTGTTGACGGCTCCAGTTCTGCTGAAGATACATGACCACACCTAAAAGCAGGAAGGTTACTATACCATCGGTATAAGCAGAATAATCGATTACAAAATTTCCTGGTGCCCAGAGGCTTAATAGCTTCAGGTAGAGAGGAAGGATCGGGAAAATAGAGTAAACGATAACGGCTCCGATAGCAAAGCGTATATTGCTGAACTTGGTAAGCAAGAAGACGATGAAAGCGATAGGAACGCCTGCTGCTACACCCGGATGGTGTGCGAATATTGTTATAAAGACCAGAAGGCAAGCTTGCACACCAACCGCAGACCAGTACAACGCTTTTCGCATCTCCAGGGATAGCAGCAGGCAATAGATACATAGGTGCGTAAGCATCAACAGCGTAAAAATGAGCAACCTGCCGATACCGTGAATACTGGGCCAGCTATTACCATACAGGAAGAAGAACCAGAAGAACATATACCAGCAGAGCGGATTGACATGACGCATGTCAATCATCAATTGCTTTGCAGACCGTGCGCTAGCTGTAGCCATTGGTGGTAACTCCTCTTCACCATAATAGCGGCGCGGAGGCCCGGCGTTCACGCCTGGGGAGGAAGCGCCGCTGCTCCTCGCG
>DATAYF010000401.1:0-11356 GCA_036272735.1 Ktedonobacteraceae bacterium | reverse complement strand
CCGTTCATACCATACAGCCAGGGACCGGTCTGCTCACGTTTGCAGACTCCGCGTATGCCATGCGCCGCAACGACGAGCCGCCCGTCCTCGATTGGGTGCCAGATCGCCGCACCCTCGTCTATCGTCGTCCGCTATCAGGGTTTCATCCCCTCTACTATATTGAGAACTGGCCCGCACAGGGAAATTTACTTTTCGCTAGCGAAATCAAAGCCCTGTTCGCGCTGGGCATCCCGCGCCGCTTGCATCTCGCCGCCCTCGACGCGCTGCTACGTTACGGCTTCATTCCGGCACCCTGGACAGCATTCCAAGACATCCAGATCGTACCCGCCGGATCGATTTTGCGCTGGCAACGCGCCAAAACGGTACTCAATCAGGCAACCGATTATCATTTCGAGGATCAGTCCGACCTTTCATCAGCCACGAACGGAGAGCAGCTACACGCCGAGCTTTCCAACGCGACCGCTGCACTCCTCCCTCCACACGATCAGTTGGTTGCATTGACCGGTGGAGGGCCTGCCTCCGCCTTAACCGCACTACTCGCTACGCAACAGGCCGAAGCTCCGTTTACCATCGCCACTCTTAGCTCAACAGACGTTGACCCACGTTGGCAAGCCATTGAGAGAATTGCTGACGCTTGCGGCAGTCCCCTGCTCGCCGTTACCAGCCTGGACCAGCCCGATTTTTGGGCAGCAACAATTGCAGGTACCGAAGCACCCGCCCGCGATACGCGAGCGCTCGCAGTACACCAACTTCTGCACACCACGGCGCTAGAAACACAGGCACGTAGCGCCATCAGCGGTCTCGGCGCTCACGTCTTACTGCCCACAATGACGCCCTACGACGAGCAGACACAATGGCGGCAGGATACACTTGCGCACTATCGCCAGCAATTGCCAACCGGCGAGGAGAAAAGCTCGCTCTGGAGCCAGGATACGCTTCACCAGCTTGGCACGGCCGAACGTTGGGAGGATACACTGCACGCCCGCAAACTCGCGCGCCACGCCGCACAGCTTGCCAATCCACAACAAGCCCACTACTACCTCGACCTCCACCTGCGCTTACCCGACGCGCTCGTGACGCCGTTCTCTCAACTCGCCACCCAGGAGCGCCTGGCTCTGCGCTCACCCTACCTTCACCCACACGTGCTCGACGCTCTTACACGCCTGCCAGAAAACGGATTCACCAAAAGTAACCTCCTCAACAGCATCGTGCGCCATTATCTGCCAGAACAACCACCAACCACGTTTCCCCTACAGCTTCCACTCGGTTCACTCTACCACCACGACTCCGACCTGCTGCAAGCAACGCTCACACCCGCCGCGCTGCGTGCCACGGGCCTATTTGACGAGCATGCCGTAGCTGAACTCCTGCAAGCAGAGCAACCAGCCGCGCCGCCCGCACTGATCTTCGTTTTTACGGCCCAATTATTGGCGCAACTGTTCGGAGCAAGCGTGCAGTAAGCCGTCTCAAATCAGTCTCTTGTCTTCCCTTACTCAAACCCTAAGAACGAGAAAGCCCTGCACAAAGAGGCTCAGCCTCTTCTCCTTGCCTTATGCCCCAGTGCGATCATAAACATCACCTCTTTGTTGTGGGCATGAGGCGAGAAGAAATCGATCACGGCATCGTCGTAGAAGGTTAACCCGGTCGCGCCGAAGTGCTGCGCATAGGACGCCAGATAGATCCGGCCAGCGGAAATGCTGGCGTCAAACTGTGCGGCACGGTATCCACGATTGCCAAAGCGCTCAAGGATCGGGTGCAAGTCTGCAAGCAAGAAGATATTCACGCTGGCATCGTATGGCAGCTCCTGCTCAAGCCCCAGATAGCCGGATGTTTCGCGGAAGTCACCAGGTTGTAACAACTCAAGATCCCAGGTATCGCGCCGCAGCACGTACGCTCCGGGCACCAGCCCATCAACGGCATGGATGGTGAGGTAAACATCGTTCAGTGTCACGCCCAGCGGTTCGAGAAAGTCTGTCGGGACTCCCTGGAGCGATTGGTACAGTACGGTCGAAAGTTGCTCAAAGGTCAGTGATTCGTGCGTGAACTGGCGTGTTGATCCGCGCCGTACAATGACCTGCTCAAGAGAATCACCAGGCAGCATGTCACGAGTGAGCGGGATGAGTGGTCCCGCTGGTGGCAACGACAGACGGCGAGGGGGAGTTCCGCGCCATGCAGCCACTGCATCTGGATCAAACAGCGTGGACGCCGCGTGCATCGTTCGAATAGCCGGGAAGTCGATCTCATGCTCCGTGATCGGTTGCACAGCCAGGTTCAGTGGAGCAAGGGACGGACTTGATGGCATGGTGGCACCAGGCTCTGCGCTGATCGGAACCAGCGCCAGCGCGAGCTCGCGTTGCGGATCGAGATCCAAAAGGCTGCTCACCGTGGCATCTACGAAGCCAGCGATGACTCTGGCCGACACTTGGTGTGCTGCCGCGCTCGCCAAGGTGTTTGCCAGGATCGTCCCGCTATCCCAGAAGGCATGGCGGTATTCACGCGCCTGGTATTTGATGGCGTTGCGTCCGATGACATCGGTGACAATCAACGTGGCTGGTGCCTGCTCAACACTCGGCTCGTGCCCACACGCTTCAACCAGCACCGTGCGGTAGTCGCCCGCGCGCAACTGGCGAATTGACGGTCCCTGTGGATCAAGATGATAGACGCCCGCTTCCAATCCTGCAATGTCGCCGCAGACCAGGTACAACTCGATATGGAAGAGGGCACCAGTACAGGCTGCAGCACGAAACGGAATGGTCCTGCCTGTTGGTTGGTAGGTAATATGCTTCGTAATGCCAGCGGAGAAATAAAAAATGCGCGTGAGTGTCTCCAGGTCCAGCCTTTGGTGTGTCCCTGCCACGAGATCGTTTCCCGCGATAGCCTGCGGCGCAGAAACGCCTCGCGGCGTGGTGTCAAGCGGAAGCATTGTGGGCGTGAGGTCAGTGTACACTTTGAACAACAAAGGCCGCATCGAGGAGACGTAGATGTGCGACGTATCAAGCAGCGCTCCATGTGGATGCTTTGTCCCGTTGTGGTAGTCCCAGGTGGCTTGCGTATCGCTATTGACCACTGTCTTTCTCCAAAAATTGTGGGCACGGAATGCCCGCTTTTTGTATCCTTCTCTAAGGGCTAGAAGGCTTCCCCTACTAATAGATTTAGTATATACGGTATGGCTGCGGTGATGGCTGGTCGGTCCCACCCGTGCGCAATCAATTGCGCGTGCCCACAATCAAATCGGGGCCTACAGATATTGCAACGAGTATTGTGCGTATCGATGATTTCCGGTATTGCAACGAATATTCGTAGACGTCGATGGTTTCGGAAACCATCGATACACGTGTATGTGTCCGGAACACGTACAGGATTGTTAATGGTTTGGTCAAACCATTAACAATCCTGTACGAATTTGCGGCATCAGAAACGCGCATGTCAGCTTGACAACACAAAGGTTGGATTGGCAAACTAAATACTCCAATACCCGTAGGTCCCGATTTTATCGTGGACACGCCAATTTACTGTGTGCGTGACCCACCGGCCAGCCAACCCAACGCCTCGAACGATGCGGCTGCGGTGTGGGCTGGTCGGGAGGGTTCGGCGGACACGATAAATCGGTCTCTATACTGAACGCCGCTTATATTTCATAAAAGTTTTTAATCACCGGTGACACGATGCATCTCGTATTGCTTGCGCAAGATTTTTTTATCGAACTTGCCCACGCTCGTCTTGGGCACCGATTCGATAAACACCACATCATCGGGCAGCCACCACTTCGCAACTTTAGGCCGTAGGAATTCGATAATCTCTTCTTTACTCACCTGCCCCTCGTACTCGCTCTTGGGCACGACGCAGGCCAATGGTCGCTCCGACCATTGTGGATGCGGAATACCGATCACACACGCCTCTAACACCTTGGGATGGCCCATAATCAAGCCCTCTAGCTCCACCGAAGAGATCCATTCTCCGCCCGATTTCACCAGGTCTTTTGTGCGATCCACCAGTTGAATCGTACCATCCTCATCGACCACCGCGACATCCCCCGTGCGCAACCAGCCATCCGCGAACTTCTCAGAGGACGTATCATCCTTATAGTATGCCCGTGCAACCCAGGAGCCACGCACCTGTAGTTCGCCAAAGGTCTCGTCATCCCACGGCACCTCTTGACCACTCTCGACATCAACAACGCGAAACTCTACGCCGGGGATCATCGTACCCTGCCTGGCCTTGACGCGAAACTGCTCCTCCATTGGCAATTGTTCCTGATAACTGCGCAATCGACTGACGGAGGCGAGTGGCGACGTTTCCGTCATGCCCCAGGCATGCACAATATTGACCCCCTTGGCGTATAATCCCTCGATCAGCGCCTGGGGAACCGCCGAACCGCCGCAATAGATCGCCCGAATCGACGAAAGATCAATCTGTTCTTTCTCCAACAGGTTGAGCACGCCAATCCAGACGGTCGGCACCGCTGCCGCGACCGTCACCCGCTCACGCTCAACCAGCCTGGCAATACTCAGCGAGTCCATAAAACGGCTCGGTAAGACCACTTTCGCGCCAGAAAAGACGGCTGCGTGCGGAAAACCCCAGGCATTGGCGTGGAACATGGGCACTATCGGCAGCATGATGTCGCGCTCCGATAAGCCAGGGCCATCGGCCGATCCAACCCCCATTGAATGCATATAAATAGAACGATGACTATATAACACGCCTTTCGGGTTGCCGGTCGTTCCAGAGGTGTAACACATGACCGCCGCTCTATTCTCATCGAATTGCGGCCATTCGTACGTGGTTGGCTGCTCACCAATAAATTCTTCATAATCAATCGAAGGCTGAAGCTTGCCGGTCGCCTGCGGCGAGGAACCCATGATGACGTAGAGTTTGACCGTGGGAAGCTGATCGGCAACGTTCTCCAACACGGGCACCAGGTCACCATCAACAAAGATCACTTTATCTTCCGCCTGATTAATAATGTAGACAAGCTGGTCCGCGAAGAGACGAATATTGAGGGTGTGCAGGACCGCGCCCATGCAGGGGACCGCGAAATACAATTCAAGGTGTCGGTAGTTGTTCCAGGCAAACGATGCCACACGATCACTTCCGCTGATCCCAAATTTCTGCAACGCGTGCGCGACTTGCGCCACCCGCTGTCCCCACTCTTTGTACGTATAGCGGAACGGCTCACCATCGGTCTGCGAGACAATTTCTTTCTTGGGGAAAATGCGTGTTGCACGCTGCAATGCATGCTGTAGCGTCAGGGGATAATCCATCATTAAACCTTGCACGGTGATACCTCCTCAATGAGTCTGTGCCATACCAATCAAAGACGACAACGATGGGGTAGATAGGTAGATAGAACGATACCTAATATTGCACAGTATACATCACGCATTGCATTTTTGTCTCTACATGCCCATTGCGAGAGGATCAACACTTGACGCCTGCTTACCTTCATGGTATTCTGTACTACATAGTCCACAACTAAAAGAGGAGATGCGTAGGAGGGAGAAGGCCATGGGGCGACCGAGCGATGCCAGGAAGCGGCTGATTGAAGCCGCAAAGGATGTGATTTACGCGCACAGCTACGAAGCGGTGACCGTGGATGAGCTGTGTGCGGCTGCGGGAGTAACCCAAAGCAGCTTTTATCACTTCTTCTCTTCCAAACAGGATCTCGTGCTCGTGGCCCTTGAGAGCCAGTGGCAATCCTTTGAAGAGCATATCCTGGCACCGACCTTCTCAGATCACCTTCCTCCACAGGAGCGGATTCTGCGTTTCTTTGACCTGACACTGAAGGGACAGCAGGTACAAAAGCAGACCGACGGTCATATGCGTGGATGTCCTCTTGGCAACCTGACGTTGGAGATGAGCACACTGGATGAATTGATCCGCACGCGCCTGGAACGATTTTTCCAGCAATGGCTCGGCTACTTTGAGCGCATGCTGTGTGAGGCGCAAGCACAGGGGATGGTGCCCGCGACCCTGGATACAACAGTCACAGCGCAGGCGCTGCTTGCCTATTTTGAAGGGGTGATCCTGCTCGCCAAAGGTCGCAATGATCCCGCTGTGATTGCGGCTTTGCGTACCGGCGCGCTTTCTTTGATGCAGTATCAGGGTACACTCGCCAGCTAGACATGGTTTTTTTTGCTTTTATTGTGGACCAAACAGTACACAATAGTTCGGACGTTTGAAGGTCAGTCAGTACAGCAGACAAGGCAAGAAAGGAACCATCATGGCAAAGCTTCTCGGACCCGATTTTATCAGCTTGCAGGTGCGCGACCTTGCGGCCTCGCGCACGTTTTACACAGAGGTTTTGGGCCTGGCAGTCGATCCGCGTTTCGACACCCCCGATTTTGTGCTCTTCGATTCCAACTCGATCCCTTTTGCTCTCAGCGAGGCAAGAGTAAACCTGGATGAAGCGCCGCAACCGGGATGGGGCCTGACACTCTGGATCGACTGCGATCATGTCGATGAATTGTGTGCCAAAATGGAGGCAGCCGGAGCTACCATTATCAAGCCACCCTTCGATAGTCCGTTCGGGCGCGCCTTCATCTTTGCTGATCCCGATGGGTACCGCATTACCGTCAACGAGAACCCCTGGGACCGCTTTCCTTTGGGTGGCAGGCATTAGCGCAACGGAACATTAACCGCTCATGCTACAAAATCGAATGAGAAGGAGATGCTCACTATGTATTACGTTGTGTTCTGCGAGACCTGCTATGACTCCCTCGAAGATGCCATTGCCAGGGCACCCGATACCATCGCCGCCCACCGGGCTCGCGCAGAGGAGTTGCATGCCAACGGCACACTCTTGATGGCAGGAGCCTTCCTCAACAACCAAGAGGAGCCTCTCAGCACCATGGCTATCCACGCCACACGTGAGGCGGCCGAAGAGTACGCCAAAGGCGACCCGTTCGTTCTGAAGGGCATGGTCAGTAAATGGTATATCCGCGAATGGGCTAATATGTTCGCTTAGGCGAATCAACCTTTGGGAACATACACGTACAGACCTAATGATCGACGCCCTCGATCTCATCGGCGGCGTTTTGTGCACCGTGTGAGGCGGCCCAGCGTAACGCTTCGGCCGCCAGGTAGAGCGAACCGGTCGCACAAATCAGGTCTTTAGGTGATGCCAGTTGTCGCGCCAGGTCTAATGCCTTCGTGCTCTCTTCGCGCATCTCCACCTTCACCTCTGGTGCGTACTCACGCAATACCTTCGCCAGATCTTCAAGATCCGCCGCCATTGGATTATGCATCTTCGTCAAAATGACGGTATCAGCGGCGGCTAACTCTCGCATCATGCCCGACAGGTCTTTACTACGCTTCACGCCCAGCACGACCAGCAAGCGCCGGAACTGAAACGACGAACGCAACGCTTGCATTAATTTCTGCATCGAGTCGGCGTTGTGCGCGCCATCGACAATCATCGTTGGATCATGGCCCACCACTTCGATACGCGCGGGCCAGCGCACGGCCTGAAACCCGCGCCGCAACGCCGCTTCGTCCCACTCGATGCCACGCGTCCGCAACATCTCAAGCGTTGCCAGCGCCGCCGTGGCATTCTCTACTTGATAGGCTCCCACCAGCGGAATTTCCAGGTTGGTGTATACACGCTTCGGCGTTTGCACACTAAAACCTTGCCCACGCTCCGTGTGCCATTGTTCGCGATAGCGGTAGCTGAGCGGCGGCAAGAGACCAGCATCAACCTCGCTTTGCGCCGGGTCATTATCCACTGGACCCACACGTAGCAAGCGCGCGTGGCGTTCTCCGGCGACTTTGGCTATCGCCAGCAGGGCTTCGGGTGATTGTGCGGAGGTGACTACGATGCCATCGGGTTTGATGATGCCAGCTTTCTCGGTGGCGATCTTGGTCAACGTGTCTCCCAACACCTCCATATGATCGTAACTGATTGATGTGATGACCGAGACCAGCGGCTGTGTCAAATTGGTGGCATCCAGGCGACCACCAACCCCAACTTCCACCACCGTGTGCTGCACATGTTGATGCGCGAAATAGGAGAAAGCCAGTGCGGTGCCTATTTCGTAGGTAATGAAGGGACCAAAATCGTGCTGTGCTAGCACCTGGTCCACAGCACGACGCACAGTGGGAATCAGTTCCGCCACCTCTTGTTCGCTGATAAGCTGCCCGTTGACACGCATGCGTTCGCGAAAGGTGTGCAGATCCGGCTGCGTATATAATCCCGTTTTTAGGCCAGCCTCACGCACCACACGTTCAATCAGCGCCGAAGTTGAGCCTTTCCCCTTCGTACCCGCTACCAGCGTGTTGCTATAGGCAAGGTGAGGATTGTCCAACAGCGCAAGCAGGCTAGCAGTACGCGGCATATTCTCGTTGCGGTCGCGCTTGTACACGCCGCCGCGCTCATAATCGGTAAAACTATAAATATAGGAAAGTGCTTCTTTGTAATCCACGTTGTCGTATCTTTCTCTTCTCTATAAATAAAATTTCATGCTAGGAATCTGCAAATGTTCCGCGTATAATCGCGTCACTCATTTTCGCCACGCGCACCATGTCACGCACATCGTGCACGCGTACGATATCCGCGCCCTCGGCAATACCCAGAGCCACGGTCGCGGCCGTGCCCTCCACGCGTTCGGCTGCCGGTAATCCACCAAGCACAGTCCCAATCGTCGATTTGCGCGAAGTTCCCAGGAGGATAGGGCGTCCCAGGGCACACAGTTCGTGCAAACGACGCAACAACACCAGGTTTTCCTGCATCGTCGTGCCAAAACCAATACCCGGATCAACGATAATATGGTCCCAGGCCACGCCTGCATCCAATGCCTGCTCTATGGAACCCGCTAAATAGCGGATGACGTCGCTCACAATCTCGTATCGCCGCGGATAATCACGCATATTCGCCATGATAACGACTGGCACCTTGTGTGCCGCTGCTACTGCCGCCATCTGCGGGTCGTGCCGTAGCCCCCAGGTATCATTGATCATGCAGGCTCCGGCCACCAACGCTTGTGCCGCGACCTGCGCTTTATAGGTATCGATGGACAGCATGGTTTCCATAGGGAGCGCTTCGTGCAAAGCTCGAATGACGGGCAGAACACGCGCTAACTCTTGCTCAGCGCTAATCACTTCACTCGCGCGTGGTCGCGTCGACTCGCCACCAACATCGATGATGCTGGCACCTTCAGCAACAAAACGTTGTGCCTGCTCTACAGCATCGGCGACGACCTGTTCACTGCTTACAATTTGAGCCAGGCCATCACCTGAAAATGAGTCGGGGGTGACATTGATAATGCCCATCACGTAGGTCTGTTTTCCCCACGCCAAATGATACTGACTCCACACGGTCGGCGGCAATGATGACGACACAGCGACCTATCCCTTTCGCACGGTTCCGAACCATGAGTATAGGACCGGAACGTTACCTATTTCCTTTATGATACCTTCTACTTTGCAGAACGGCAAACCATCTTGTTATAATATTTATAAGCAATCTTTTTTCTCTCTGCATTTCCTAATAAACGCCATAAAATAACTTTGCCGCAAAATCATAGAAGTGAGAAGAGCATGCAGCGCAAACAGACGCCAATACAGCCTCGCATGGTGCCCGACGCGAGACGCTGTCACGAATGTCACGAAGAGGCCCTGGGCCGTTGTCCAGATTGCGGCCAGGTCTTTTGCCAGAATCATTTTCCCAAGCAGGAGCATTCACCTTGCGCCGAAGAGCAGATGAAGCTGGCCCAGACGCAGGTATGCTACGTCTGTGGCACCCAGGTCTACCCCGACCAATGGTCGCTCTCCAAGACCTCGCACTTTGTCGATCAGTACACCTGCCATGGGTGTGGTCGTCACGTCTGCGCTGAACTGCACACCCAGCGCAAAGCTGAGGACGTTGTTATTATCCGCGAAGGCATGCGTGGTCATCGTTACCAATATATCAATCGATATTGTGCACTATGTTCACCTTTTTATCACGTTGGTGGACTGAAAGGGCTGACACGCATTCTGGTCGCTATAGGGACGGTAGCGGTAGCCGCTTTCTTCTACCTCCACCACTAGTGCATACAAGCAACGTTCTTTTGACACCGTCTCGTGAAGGATCATATGATTTTACCAGCAAACATACAATTAACACTACAGCGTCATCAACAACTTATCGATACGGCTCTACGCAGCGCCGTTGCTACGATTACCGCCCAGGTGAACACGCCAGAACTCGCTAGCTTCTATGGGCAAATGCAGTACCATCTTGGATGGATGGATGCTGATTTTGTCCCCACGCGAAACGATCCTGGCAAGCTCTTACGCCCCACGCTGCTACTGCTGTCTTATGAGGCTGCGGGAGCCTGGGAGATACCAACCAACGGCACACCAGCATCCAGCTATCTCCAACGGGCATTGCCTGCTGCCAGCGCCATCGAACTGACCCACAACTTCACCTTAATTCACGACGACATCGAAGATGGAGATACGCAGCGCCGCCATCGCACGACGCTCTGGAAAGTTTGGGATGTACCGCAAGCCATCAATACTGGCGATGGCATGTATGCCTTATCACGGCTCGTGCTCTGGGGGATACTGGATCATGGCGTCGAGGGTACGTTAGCCACACGCCTCGGCGCATTGCTCGACCGCACCTGTTTAATGATCGCCGAAGGTCAACATCTCGATATTAACTTCGAGATGCACCAGGATATTTCAGTCTCCATGTACCTGGACATGATTCAGCGCAAAACCGGCATCCTCATGGAATGTGCAACAGAGATGGGCGCACTGCTGGGTACACGCGACCAGGAAACAGTGCTACGCCTGCGCGACTTTGGCAGAGCCATCGGCAGAGCGTTTCAGGTGCGCGACGATATTCTGGGCGTGTGGGCCTCGAACGCCGAACTTGGGAAAACCGCGTCGGGCGATATCTACCGCCGCAAAAAGAGTCTGCCCATCCTGCATGCCCTGGAACAGGCCAGCCCGGATGATCGCCAGTACTTACAAAGTGTGTACCAGCAAACGTCTCCGGTCACAGACGAGCAGGTTGCCCACGTCCTGGATATCTTCGAGCACACCCGCACAGAGCAATATTGCCGCGCATTCTTGCAGCAGCATTGCCAGCACGCTCGCGAAGCACTCGCGCATATCCCGCACAACACTAGCCCGGTCTCAGCCCGCGCTCTCGACGATCTGGCAACCCTGGTCCTCTTCATCGAGCAAGCCACCAAAAGCGAATAGCCAGAGTCGGAGCTTGCCTCCGACTCGTTCCGGCGGGCACGCAAAAATTTGACGACAACCCTCGCCAAACCCATTCCCAGACCCTCATCACCTACTTCAACGATAAGATGGTGGCTGTGTTTTGCGCGGCCAGCGCGACACGCTTGCCATCGGGCGACCAGGTCAC
>DATAYF010000400.1:0-17191 GCA_036272735.1 Ktedonobacteraceae bacterium | reverse complement strand
TTCAGCCCCAGGGAGAGAAGCGAGTCCGAATCTGGCGGAGAGGGTGGCAGGGTTTCCGCTTTTTCCCTCCTGGGTGAGAATAATCTCGTAGTTCTCTTGCACACTTCCAGCGAAATAGTGTACGAGTTCCCAGGCAAAAGGACCTGGGGTAAAAACACTCCCGTGTTGACCAAGTGTGTGC
Organism: Ktedonobacteraceae bacterium; assembly: GCA_036272735.1. Classification (GTDB taxonomy): domain Bacteria; phylum Chloroflexota; class Ktedonobacteria; order Ktedonobacterales; family Ktedonobacteraceae; genus DATAYF01. The sequence goes on along the minus strand of DATAYF010000400.1, from coordinate 17,010 downwards.
CAATCGATGACATGCACAGCGTTCAGCACCTTCCATCGAGATTGCAATGAACAACGGGCTCGGGAGGAGCCTTCGTCCGCCTCGATGGGGACGTTCCATCGATGGGACTGCGAGAAGCCAAAGGCTTTAGCCATAGGTACTTCACAAGCGATTGCTCTTCCATCCATGGGAATATTTTGTGGGTCTGGCTAGTTACCCATTACAGTAGGCATTTCCTCTCGATTGTTTGGCTTTCTACAACCTCAAACCATACTCCACGTAGCAGGTAATTGATGGTATAATGATAGAGCTATGGCGTAGCACACATGTGCCTTATTTTCCACGTATCACTACACAAAAATACATCCGAACACATCATTAGTACAAAGCACCGCTGCCGATTTATAGGAGAACACACTGGTATGCAAATACTTGGTAAGCTGCTGGGAGATCCCAATAAGCGGGATATCAGAGCCATTCAACCCACTATCGATAAAATCAATGCTCTTGAACCATCCATGAAGGAACTCAGCGACGAAGAACTGGCCGCGAAAACTGGTGAGTTCCGTGCACAACTAGCACTGCATCTCAAAGGCGGCATGGTGCTGGAAGATGAGTTGCTCACACTGTTCCACGAGGCACTCAAAGAGGTGGAACCACTTGCCAACACGTGCACCGACGAACAATTGCACGCCGCGATCACCGAGCCACGCCAGCAGATCGAGCGCCAACGCGATGCAGAAACCGCCCTCAAATCCAACCTGCAAGATACGCTCAGCGAGTTTTTCGAGCGTAGCTACACCCATCTCTCGCTCATCCTTAATGCCTCACGCGCCGCCCGCGCTATGGATATGGCCGAGGAGCACCAGGAGTGGCCCGACGAGTCCGATGATCCTCGCCAGGCAACCCTTGCGCTCTTGCAAAAGGTCGTTCCTGAAATTCAGGAAATCGCTGAGGATGAGCAGAAAGAAGCTTTTGATATCGCCTGGTCCCGCTTCGAGAAAGCGCGTACTGCTGCTGCTGATCCCGAAGCTGGTGCCGATGTGCGTTTCGAAACGCTGCTTACATCCATACTCAGAGGCTTGCAGCCCGAACTGGTCGCGCTCAAAGCTGAAAAGATGGATGAATTCATACCCGACATGGTGAAACGCTACAAGGACGGTCAAACCCTCGAAGATATCCTTCCCGAAGCCTTCGCCGTTGTGCGTGAGGCTGGACGGCGTAAAATTAAGATGCGCCACTACGATGTGCAATTGATTGGTGGCATCGTGCTTCATCAGGGCAAGATCGCCGAGATGCGTACCGGCGAAGGAAAAACGCTGGTCGCTACGCTGCCGATCTACCTCAATGCGCTCACTGGTAAGGGCGTGCATCTCGTGACCGTGAACGATTACCTGGTGCGCCGTGATGCCGAGTGGATGGGCCAGATTTACACGTTTCTGGGCCTGACCGTTGGCATTCTCATCAACGCGATCGACCCGCAGAGTCCCGAGCGCCGCGCCGCCTACCAGGCCGACATCACCTACGGTACCAACAACGAGTTCGGTTTCGACTACCTGCGCGATAACATGGTCATTTCCCTGGAGCAGACCGTTCAGCGCGAACTCAACTACGCCATCGTCGACGAGGTGGATAACGTTTTGATTGACGAGGCACGTACCCCTCTGATCATTTCTGGGCAGGGCCAGGAGCCAACCGAGGTATACGCCCAGTTCGCGCAGTGGTCTACGCATCTGAAGGCGGAAGAGGACTATACCGTCGAAGAGAAACTGCGCTCCGTCATGCTCACGGAGTCGGGCATTGAAAAGATCGAGAAGTTCGCCGGTATCGACAATATCTACTCCGAGGAGAATATCGACCTGACGCGCTACATGGAGAACGCTATTAAAGCCGAAATCATCTTCAAGCGTGACAAAGATTATATTGTGAAGGATGGCGAGGTCATTATTGTCGATGAGTTCACCGGCCGCTTAATGGCAGGCCGCCGCTATAGCGAAGGGCTGCACCAGGCGATTGAAGCAAAGGAAGGTGTGCAGATTCAACGCGAGAACCACACGCTGGCGACGATCACCTTCCAGAACTACTTCCGCCTGTACGAGAAGCTTGCTGGCATGACCGGTACTGCCTTGACCGAGGCGCAGGAGTTCGACAAGATCTATACGCTGGACGTTATCGCGATCCCGCCCAATAAGTCGGTTGTGCGCAATGACATGCCCGACCTGATTTATCGCAACCAGGATGCCAAATATAATGCCGTGGTGGCCGAGATTAAAGAGCTGAACGAGAAGGGCCAGCCGGTCCTCGTTGGCACGACCTCGGTCGAAATCTCTGAACACCTGGCAAACCTGCTCGATAGAGAGGGCATCGAACATAACGTGTTGAATGCCAAACAGCACGAGCGTGAGGCCCACGTCGTTGCGCAGGCAGGACGGAGCGGAGCCGTTACCATCGCGACCAATATGGCTGGTCGTGGTACCGATATTGTCCTGGGTGGCGATCCTTCCAGCTACTTTGATAGCATCCTACGCAAACACGCCGAGCAGGTTAACTATATCAGTGAGATGCCGGTCAGCAGCGCCGACGAGCGCGATGAAAAGGAAGAGGTCATTCGCGAGTACATCGAGAACATGAGCGAGGCGGAGAAGGACGAACTGTTCCAGGCCAAGGTAAAAGAGTGCGAGGAAGACCACAACCGTGTGTTGGAGTGCGGTGGACTCTACATCATTGGGACCGAGCGTCACGAGTCGCGCCGTATCGATAACCAGTTGCGTGGTCGTGCCGGACGTCAGGGCGACCCCGGGACCTCGCGTTTCTTCATCGCTCTTGATGATGAACTGATGCGTCGCTTCGCCGCTGATCGCGTGGCTGGCATCATGGAGCGTGTCGGCATGGATGATGAGACGCCGCTTGAAAGCAAGATGGTCTCAAGGTTCATCGAGAGCGCTCAGACGCGTGTCGAGGGCTACAACTTCGATATGCGTAAAAACGTCGTCGAATACGACGATGTCATCTCCGAGCAACGTAAAGTCATCTACCAGGACCGCCGCACCGTGATCGAGCAGGGCGACATCCACGAGCGCATTTTGGACATGATCCGTGCCGAGGTAGGAGTGATCGTTGCTAGCTGCATTCCTGGCAACATGGTCAGTGATGAAGAGCAGCTTGAGACGCTTTATAAGACGCTTGAAGTCTGGGTGCATATCCCCGAAGAGATGGTGCCGGAGAACATTCACGCCGTGCGCCGCGAGGATCTCAGGGAAGACCTGACCGAGCTGATTCTCGACCATTATACACAGCGTGGCGAGGAGCTGCGCAAACAGGCCAAAGAACTGGGTATTGATGGCGTCGATCCTCAGCAGGGATTGGAACGCAACCACCTGCTTCAGATCCTTGACCGTCTGTGGATGGATCATATCGATTCGCTTGATGTGATGCGTGCTGGTATCGGTCTGCGTAGCGTTGGTCAGCGTGACCCACTGGTGGAGTTCAAAAACGAAGCCTACCAGATGTACGAAGAGCTGAAAGCAAACTTGCAGCACTACGTAGTAGACGCACTGCTCAAGCTCATGCGCGACGAGGTGACGATTGCCCTGGAAATGCCGGAACCACCCCAACGCAAGCAGGTAAGTAACCTGCACACCAACGAGGATGCTATAGCGCAGGCAAGCGGGCAGTCTAAACACGACACCAATGAGCGCCAGAAGAACCAATCGCTGCGTCGCAACGGTAATGGCAACCATAACGGTCGCGGAGGCGCTGCGACCGCAGCCAGACCAGCCACACCGCCGCGACAACCAGCGATGACAAAGGTTGGGCGCAACGATCCTTGCCCCTGCGGCAGTGGCAAAAAATATAAGAAGTGCCACGGCGCGTAACCAGCGTCACGGCCCCCGCAAGGGACAATACCGCTTAAATAAATGCAATGGCAAGCTCAATTTGGCTATTCTACCTCATCCTTATTGAGCTTCCATTCTTCGTATTTAAGCGGTATTGCCCGCAAGGGAGGCCGCTACCATACCCGAAGGACGCGGCTTCGCCGTGTATGGTATGGGAGATTGAGCAATACAAGCCAGAATTACAAGGGCATGCGGATGGCGATGTAGATAGCGGACGAGCAGCGTACCTTGAAGAATTAATTGTGCGACGCGAGCTAGCCATTAACTTCGCACTCCACAACCCACATTACGATGCGCTAGAGGGCTGCCCCGACTGGTCAAAAACGACGCTACATAATGTACTTTCCCATCAGGTTTAGTGCCAATCATCGCCTGCATATCTGATCCAAAAACAGTACAAGGGCCTGATAAAAAATTGATATCGAAGGCAGCACGCGTGTTAAAAGCGATCCGATCATGTGCACTTGAGCCGCCAGACATCATCCGTGCCACACCATCGACATACTCGTACTTAGCATCGTACGCGTTGCGGTCCAACTCAAGATACTCCTCAACCGACATAGGCCCGCCTCGCGCGTCGTGCTGTTTTTGTCGCTCGATTGCCATAACGTATTCCTCTCAATCCTACTTTTCGTCAACAAGAGCAGTATAGCATACTTTTGGATAGAGATTGCTACAATACAAGCTGAGTTTTAAAAGAGGACTGCGCCGCCACGTTAGCGCAGTCCTCTTACTATTCTTTTATCAGGCCTCGATTTCGGTACTGATGTCGGCATTTTGTGGTGGCGCTGGCTCACGAATATCAATAGCAAGCTTACCATCGATGGTCTGCACAACGACCTCGCCGTTCTGTGGCATATTCGCCAGCAGGATACGCATACTCAAAGGCACGGTGAGCAGGCGTTCGATGGCGCGGCGCAATGGACGCGCACCTTGCGTCTGGCTGAAACCTTCTTTACACAACAAGTCAATAGCGCTATCCTCGGCTTTGAGCACGAGTCCCTGTTCGAGCAGGCGGGCGGCAAGTTCATTCGTCTGGAGGCGCGTGATGGCAAGAGCTTGTGCTCTATCAAGTGGGTGGAAGATAACAACCTCATCGATACGGTTCAGGAATTCGGGGCGGAAGGTCTGGCGCAGGCGTTCCATCAAGCGCTCACGCTGCATCTCTTCGCCAGTGCCCTTAATCGCAGCGTGGAAGCCACTGGGCATCGAGCGGCCGAGCATATCAGTGCCGACATTGGAGGTCATAATCCAGATGGCGTGCTGGGCATCCACGGTATGGCCCTGTGCGTCGGTTAAGCGTCCGGCGTCGAAAACCTGTAAGAAAAGATCAAAGACCTCCGGGTGGGCCTTCTCGACCTCGTCGAGCAAGACCACGCAATGCGGACGACGGCGCAATTTCCCGGTAAGCTGGCCCTCCTGATCATAACCGACATAGCCCGGAGGTGCACCGATCATACGCGAGACCGCGTGCTTTTCCATATATTCTGACATGTCAACGCGAATGAGATGCTCATCCGAGCCAAAGACCTCTGAGGCCAGGGCGCGGGCCAGCTCGGTTTTGCCCACACCGGTAGGGCCAAGGAAGAGGAAGACGCCAGCGGGACGATTGTGCGGCTTGAGTCCGGCACGCGCGACCTGGATGGCCTGGGTCACACGCCCAATGGCCTCGTCCTGACCAATAACACGTGCTCGGAGGCGGGTGTCGAGACTGAGCAGGCGGTCGCGCTCTTCTTGACCGGGGGCACGTACGGGGATGCCAGTACGTGCTGAGATAACTTCAGCGATCATTGGCGCAGTAATCAGCGGCACAACATCCATCTGTTGTTGCTCGTTCTCCATCTCATTCTCCATAAAGAAGACGCGAGCCTGGGAGCAAGCTTCGTCAAGGATGCTACAAGCCTTGTCTGGTAGACGCAGATTTGGCAAATACTGCACGGAGAGGTTCACCGAGGCCTGGATGGCCTCATCGGTAATGGTCGCGTGATGATGCTGCTCGTAAAGTTCGCGCATACCCTTGAGGATCTCCAGAGCCTCTTCTGAAGATGGTTCTTCAATAATGATAGGGCGTAAGCGACGCTCCATTGCCGCATCCTTCTCAATCAGGCGATACTCCTGCGGTGTAGTCGCTCCGATACAGCGCAAGCGGCCACCAGCCAGCGCGGGCTTGAGAATACCAGCGGCGTCAATGCTGCCATCGGCGGCACGACCAGTCCCAATTAGCAAGTGCATCTCGTCGATAAAGAGGATCACGTTGCCGCTAGTCTCGGCCTCTTCCAGCACTTTGAGCAGGCGCTCTTCAAACTCGCCACGATACTTCGTACCGGCAACAAGTGAACTGGCCGAAAGTTCAATCAAGCGTTTATCCTTGAGTTCTGGTGGCACCTTGCCATCAACGATACGTTGCGCCAGGCCACCAACGATGGTCGTTTTGCCAACGCCAGAGTCGCCAATCAGAATCGGGTTGTTGCGATCCTTGAGCATGAGTGTTTGCATGAGCAGCCGTATCTCTCGATCACGTCCGATAAGCGGCGTCAATTGCTCGGTGCTGGCCTGCTTGGTTAAATCGCGACCAAGGCGCTCTAGTACCGAGTTGCCGCCAGTTTTCGCGGCGGAGCTACCATCAGAACCGATCACGCCAGGTAATTCTTCTGGAACGGCCTCGGGATTCGCGCTCGCCGATGGCGCAAGTTCTAATAGAGCGCGGGCATTGCTCGACATGATGATATCAATTAACTGGTTGGGAGTAATACCGAGCTTGGTGAGTAGTTCATGCGTAACGCCATCGCCTTCACTCAGCACAGCCTGAGCAATTGAGCGCTCATCGACAATAGCGGAGCCGGAACCGCCAGCAGTGCGCTCGGCGGTCAAGAGAATTTCTTTACAGCGACGCGTGGGCAGAATAGGAGTATCGCTGGTGGCCTTGCCCGATCCCAACGCCCGCCGGATAATATCACGTACCTGCTTGGGAGAGAAGCCGAGGCTACGCAAAGCATCTTGCGTACATCCACCATCGAGCTTGGTCAGCGCGATAAAAAGATGAGGGGTTCCCAGGTAATCTTTGTGCATGCGCCGTGCTTCACCGAGTGCAAGTTCCAGTACGGCCCGCAGGAAGCGACGATCGGGAGCATTGCCAGATTGCAACATAGGTGGGATAAGTTGACTGTCGTCGAAAGGATCAATGGCAGGCTCTTCTGGGCGCTCTTTATTGGCGAGGAAACTGGTAACCAGTTGTTGTGTGGGGTCGCCATAAAGCACAAAGCTGGCCCAGGAAGGATCATCATTGTTGCGTAACGCCAATGTTTGCCGTGTACGGCGCATAGCTTCGCCAAGAGCGACCCCTTCAGCAACATCCTGGTAGAAGTGCGCGGTAAACTCGCGTGTACGCTGCTGGCTAATAGGCCAACGCTGGATGAGCACAGAGCCCGCACCCGCGTGCATGAAAGAGTCAGCCAGGCGTTCGAGCACTTCATCACGGTCCTGCGGAAGATTATGATTGCCGCGCTCGTCCTCGTGAATACTTAGAAAGATCAAAGGCGGTTTTGGTAAACTCTGGAAGAGTTGTTCAATCGCCCCTTTGTCGAATCGCGAATTCCCAGCCAGGGCGAGAATTGGCTCCGTACTACCCACAGTCATGGGGAAAGGGCCTGAGTAATGCAGCACGTGTGGAGCATCCGAGCTAATACGCAGACGCATCTCTAGTTGATTGGCTTGTTGGCGATAAAGAATGATGCGTGAAACCGATTCGGGCAGGCTGGTACATAGTGCTGCAACCTCCTCTTCGGCGCTGGCTCGTTCGTTGGTCGGATTAACCAGAAATAGGATCGAGAGACCCTGGCTCTCTTTCTTGCTCAATTTGCGTGAGACACGATCAGTAAGAGTCGGACGCACATCGCGTTCGCGAGAGTGATACACCAATCGTCCCATACTCATTTCCTGGCTCAAAAAGCGACCAGGGCGCGTGCCGCTATCAAACAAGAGTTCCCAGGGGATATCAGGCGTATTCGTGCTGATAAGCAGCGGCAGGTCAAGACGACGCAGTTCTTCCTGAAGTGAAACCGGCAGGAGCCCATCGAACAAAAAACGTCCAAATGAGAGGATCGCATCATTCACCGTGCCCAGAGTGGTCGATTGGCGTTTTGTATCAACCTGTGCCATCAGAGGTAGGGCATGAGAGGCCGTCTGTTGAGCACGGCGTAGTCGTTCTCGTATCTCAGCGGTAAGGTCCGTACTACATTCCTGGCCGACCGGGCCATCGGGAAGATTCAGACGAAACCGGATGTGTGTATCTGTACGAACGATGCTCAATTGTGCTGATTGTTCCATATTCTTTCGCTTCTCTTCTAACTTTAATCTTCCCGTTTTTGTTTCCCCACTCGTCAGGCAGCGGTATTCTATCGTAACCGTGCGCCATTCGCAAGGGAGGTCGCTACCATACCTGCATGATATTGGTTCGTTGGATACCCTGATAGTACGTTACGTTATTGCCCAGGCAGGGATAGCATAATCCATATATGATGGCCTCTTTTGTGGGTTCGTTCCCTTGTAGGATTGTAGATTTTGCCTCGTCACGGTAGTATCAAAACTTGACGAAAAAAGCAAAGTAACATACTAGCTCAGTATACGGGGCAATGTGTATAGGTGTCAATAGTTTAGTTCACGCGTTAATGTGTTCCACGGTATCCTACATTTTAGCATACTGGGCAGTCTAGAGGCCGGGTTGTGTGGAACAACCAGGAGAACTAGGAGTTTTGGTACGGTGGGAGGGAAACGTCAATAAGATGTCCCGCCCATCGAGAACATGCAGATGACGAGCCGCAAAATACCGACAAGCAGCAGCATTTACCTGAATAGTGAGATCTACCACGGGAGATGTCCCGGATTGACGTTGGAAAAGCAGGGTATAAGGTGCCTGGCCCAGTGCCGGGACATACCAGGAAAGCGTCACGGTCAACGTACAATTTTTGGGGATCACGACCCAGCCACCAAACATGGCACGCCCCGGCTCATCGCTTTGCATATTGGTCGGTGGCCCCGTACGGTCGAGTGGGTGAAGCCGCCCCTGGTATGGGTCACCAAGCATTGGGGCGGACGCTCCCACGTCGTAGCCACCCGGTGGACAGACCAGGTCGTTCTGCGGGGCAAGCCCAGTAAGGGGACAGGAACCCAGCACACCACCGCACAGTGCCTGTCCAGAATCGAAACCGTTCCCGTTGACGAAATGGGCTGTGGGCGGAACATAGACACGAATATAGTCACGATACGTGTCCAGGCCATAGACCGGGCCACGTTGCCGATAATTGAAATGCATGCGTAGCTGGTGCAGTGCACCTCTCTGGGCATCGAGCGTGACCACATCTTGAAAGGTGGTTTGTACGTACTGTGAAGCCTTGCTAGCACTGAGATTAGCCTGCACAATAAAGATGCCGTCGTGCGTTCGGGAACGATCCATCGCGCCAGCAGCATCGTAGCGTGCCAGCAACGACTCAATATTCGGGTTGGTGACGTAGATCTGCAGATCCTTGGTTTGTAGAGCATGCAGCATCTCGCGCGCAATAGCAATAATTTCATCGGGCGGCGCTTGACGTACTTGATTGATGAGTGTATGCGCCAGGCGGGCAGTGAAAAGCTTGCGCGCCAGTGTGGGTGCATCGGGCGTATTTGGTACCTTTTCGACTATTTCCTCCTTGCGAATACCCTTATTATCAAGCTGATAGTAATGCAGACGCGCCTCAAGATTTTGTGCGCTGATGGTTTCGCCATACGCAGGAATACGGATAGGACCGGTAATCTGGAGGACGTGAGTGATGAGAAAAGGTGAAAAGACGATATTGCCATCGACGCGATGGCCGACCTCCTGCTCGTAAAGGTTGATGGCAAGCCGCGCGGAGGTGGGAAAATCGGCGGAAAGGTTGGAGTCGCGTATGCCCCAGTTAGCGAAAGGCCACCAGGATCGATAGGCTTGTGGAGCCGCTTTACCTGCGGTTGGGTTCTCAGAAGCATACTCAACGAGTGAAATATCATGCAGTGAAAACGGAGCAATGCGTCCCCCGATAATTTTTAGCTCACCGTATTGCCCTGTAAAGCCGCCGGTAGGACGTAGCTCTGTGCGATCCATCGTTTGAATGAGAAATGTACGTGGCTGGTCCACACCAAGCACCCAACCGATAGCGTTGAGGAGTGCGCGGCCCTGCGCGAGATCGATGCGTCCTTGCGGGAGGGCCGCGAGCAACAGGGTAAATTGCTGGCGTTGGTGCTCGCTCATCGGTAAGGAGGAGAGGGTAAGTAAGCGACTCTGGCTCAAAATGTCATTGATGCGCGGTAAGAGGGAATCGACGGTGGTGCCAAACAACGCGAGTGCCGCAGGCGTTATCAATGGGCGATTGGTCTTGGCGGCGAGCAGCGGCCCTTGCATGGTTGGCGTAATCCGTCCAGCGGTGTATGTGAGTCGTAGCCCTATATCGGCTACATCCTGACCAATCTGGCTCAATGCACGGACGGAGGTGACTTGCTGTGGAAGCGCGAAATCCAGCAGACCAACGACGGCATCACGATCGAGTTGCGCGTGAAGTTGTTGGAAATCGTTATGTGCCGCAATAAATTCCTGTTGGGCCTGTTGCAATTTCGTGGCATCAAGGAAGCCAGTCGCGTGGTTGTGACCACCGGTAAAAAGAGACCTGACGTTGAATAAATGCTGGACGCCATTATGTGCCGTTGTGTACAATTGGGCTGCGTTTATCCCTTCGATGATAACGAACATAGAAGGAAGGAAAAGTGCAATTAGTAGGAGGACACGAACGAGGATAGACGCGTAAGGATGCTTAAAGGGTGTATGTAATTGCCAGGTAGGCACGCGGCGTGGTGAATTCCGGGTCTGCATAGTATCGATGCGGGTAACATCGAAGGGTGTCTGAAAATTCCTTTTCATGGCAGGTTATGGTTGCCTCCTGCATGCTAAAATGAAAATACCCATGAGAATACCCCCTTATAATACATTGTATGTCCCTACCCAAAACGTTTTCCTGCGCCCCTTTGTTGACTAATCCAATAGCCAAAAATACTATAAACTGTACAAAACACATGCAGCGTGTTATAGTATGATACATGTTGTGTTACATTGCTTTATCACCATTTAGGGAGTAAGCAATGGATAGAGGCAATAAATAACAATACATAAGCCAAACAATTGGTTGCTGCAATATAGTAAGATGGTCAGGTAGTGAGGGGGAATCCACTATGGTCCAGTACAATGAACGACCTTCTTTTCACACACTTCGTCTCCGTCAAAATATCTCACTTGGTGAACTTATTCGTGTCACTCCCACGGTCGCACCAGACGATATTATTGTGTTCGACAAGGTAGGCAAAGCTGAAACATATGTCGTTGACTTGGTGCTTGCATCGCTCTCGCGTCTCTCTGGCACCTGTTATACCCATGCTGATGTTGGTGACATCATTTTCTTACTCTCGACCAATCGCGAAATGAGCAAACACACCAGCATGTTGCCAACCCAGCCAACGCTTTCCCAACTGCGTCACTACTATGACCTCAGTGTGTATAAGGTCAGCCAGGCCACTGAAATCGATCCAAAAACTATCTACTTTATGTTTCTTGGTCAACCTGCCCTACGCAAAAATGCTGAGGCTGTCTTAGAAGTAATTTCACGTTTCACCGGCATTGGGTATACGCTGCAAAATACACAGATTCCGCTCGTCGAAGAGTTGGTCACGCATTAGCAAAACTCCTTGCCGTTTTTTCTTGCTAGCAATTGTCACTATTAGGAAGAAAAGAAAAACCGAAGAGGATAAGCATGAAAGATCAACCTTACGCCCACAACACACCCTTGCCAGCCGCAACGCTTTCGACGGTTGAGTCCGATCTGTTAACGCTCCGTGGATATTTTCAGCATCCAGAGCTGACTGATAACGAACAAGCTGAGGTGCTTTACAGTGTGAGCCAGGCTTTTCCGCTAACAGACGAGCATGCAATACTCGTGTCACCGCGTAGTGCTACGCTTGTTCACGCTCCCACGCGCACAATCTACTGGACGATCATCTGCCCCTCGGTTTTTTCGGCGTTTCATCGAGCCACGGCGTGCCTTGCACTGGCTGCTCACAGCAAAATATTTCTCTGGAACGTGCTTAGTGGCCAGTTAACACGTACATTGGATATCGGCGAGGACGTTCCAACCGATATCACCTTTAGCGCCGACGGGGCGTTGCTAGCTATCGCGCTTTATAACGATGGTGTCTGCCTGTGGAACACGGCTGATGGCGCACTCCTACATACGCTGCAAGTCGAGGAGGAAAATTACCCGGCGAATAAAAGTGTCGCCATCAGCCCTGATGCCCAATTCATCGCCACCGGGAATTTCGAGAACGACAATGTCTGGCTCTGGCGCACCGCCGATGGTCAATTGCTCAACCAGATGGAAGCGCCGACCAGGGGCGGCAGAGTCGAAGGCCTGGCCTTCAGCCCCAATGGTGACTGGCTGGTGTGCGGTGAATGTGGCGGTGGCGATGGTGATACCTGGATGCGTCTATGGGATGTCGCAACGGGCAGAGCCGATGATGGCTTCGACCGCAGAGTGTGGAAACCAGTATTTCATCCCGACGGTCACATACTGGCTACGACCTGTATTGAAGAAAACGTGCGACCAATTTACCTCTGGGACGTCGAGACACGCGGTGAGTTGCGCTGCCTTGCTGGACATCGTGAACGCGTCTCACACATCTCCTTTAGTCCTGGTGGTCGCATGCTGATCTCCTGCGCCGATGATCGTACGGTTCGCTGGTGGGATCTTCAGACAGGCCAGGAACGCTATCGCATTGAGACGCTGCTCAGTACGCGCGCGAGCAGTGCTTTCAATGCCGATCTGACCTTGCTAGCGACAGGAGCAAGCGATGGCGCTATTCGTCTCTGGCAACTTCCTGCTGGCAAACTACAATACACTTTTCAGTTTCTCGGTTCACGCGGTGAGGGAGGCGTCGCGCTAAGTGCCGATGGTCAACATATTGCTTCATGGACCCAGGCCCCACTCTTTTCCGGTTCGCTTTGCATCTGGCAGACCGAGCAACAAAAACAGCGTCCCCAGCGTTTACGTGGTCCCCAACAATGGATCTATTGTGCTGCATTCAATTACGGTGGGGACCTACTGGCCGCTGGATGCGAAGATAATCGTGTCCGCCTCTGGGATATGTCTACCAACTTGCTCATGCATACCTGTGAAGGCCATGAAGGACGCATAAGTAGCGTGGCCTTCAATCTTCAGGATACGCTGCTGGCTTCCGGTTCGACAGATCGCACTATCAGTCTATGGAATATGCCTTCTGGTACACTGCTAATGACACTTGAAGGGCACCAGCAAACCATTCTCAGTCTGGCCTTCAGCCCCAATGGTAGCCTGCTGGCTGCTGGAAGTGGCGATGGCATGGTGTACCTATGGAACCTTGAGAGTGGACAACTGTACAACACCCTCCATCATGCTCATGGTTCGGTGGTGAACGTGGCCTTCTCCTCTGATGGAAAGCGCCTGGCAAGCACGACGTATGATGGATATATTCGCGTATGGAACCTGGAGAACCTGGAATCAGACGTCCCCCCCAGGATGACAACAGAAGTCCCGCCACCACGCGTACTCGCACTCAACAGCAGAGAGCAGCCACTGTCTGAATGCATGCTGCTCTGGTCCATCCTCCCCGGCATCACAGACTACCAGATAACACACGAACATACGCACCTGATAGCAAGCACGTTCCAGCCTGATGGTACGCTGCTCGTTACCGGTTATTGCAGTGGTGCAACTCAAGTATGGCGCCTGGAAGAGATAAAGTACATGCGATCTGAAGAGTCCGCAAGAGAATTTGAAAAATAGCAAGATAATGCCTGTATTCTCTCGCCCAATTTGGCTAAAAGCGATAACAACGTCCTGACTGATACGTTATTGTATATAGCGGCGTTATAATAAGTATAACGCTACCGCTTGCAAGGCATAGCCGCGATCATAATACAAATGCTTTTGGTGGTGACCTTATATATATGCATGTTTAAAGAATTATAGAAATTTGAAGTAGAGGTTTACAGCCTTATCTATTTTATAGGGGTACATAATGTCCAGTTCACCAACTCGTGATCAATCGCGGGATCAGCGCACTTCTACGCGGGGCGACGCACACGTCCAAGGAGTTTCGACCACGAACAATGCTGAACACGCGCGCAGTTCTCTCTTCATACGACCAACGAGTTTTGTCACTTCTGCTCCTCACAGAGCTATTGAAAACGCTGAGACGAAGGAGGAAAACGCGATACCTACCGTTTCTGCTCCTCACGTTGATATTGCAAATGAGGAGACGAAAAAAGAAAGCGCTGTATCTACCGCTCAGGTCTCACTAGACAAACAGGAAACGGCGCAGCTAGCTGTTCCTAGCAGTGCGCCACCGCGAACGGCATTTGTTCCCGTAAAGCAGGCTGCTCCACCCATGCAAATACCTAATACACCACCCATCGCGCCCACGCGGACCGCCTTTGCTCCCATGCGGCAGGCTGCTCCACCCATGCAAATACCTAATACACCACCCATCGCGCCACCGCGGACCGCCTTTGCTCCCATGCGGCAGGCTACTCCATCCATGCAGGTGCCTAATACACCACCTATCGCGCCACCGCGAACCGCCTTTGCTCCCATGCAGCAGGTTGCGCCATCCATGCCAGCAACCGTCGCATCACGTGGTGCATCCATAAATCACGCGGCACAGAGTGACCGCGCGCGTTCACGTATAGCACGCACAAAGCAGCGTGTGCGACGCTTCACACTGGAACATCGTACCCTCTCTGTTGTTTTGCTCATCCTGATCCTTGTACCCACCTTGCTCACACTCTTTAGCGGTATCGCAGGGCTTGTGACCTACAGTAGTTTGAAGACGCATGCGTCCAATGGGGTTCATGATCTGCTCGCGGTGAAAAGCGTTTTTACAGGCGCAAAAAATCATCCTACAAACATCATGGACCCCCACAGGCTTGCGCTCGCCAAACAGGATTTCGAGCAGGCGCGTGGTGAATTCTTGACCACGCAACAAATGCTGAAGCAATCCTTCGTCATTCAAGGCCTCAATCAATATCTTCCCGTCTCTCGTTCGACCATTTCCAGCGCCATAGCCGCCTGCCAGATGGCGTCCGACGTTTCTGAAATTGGGAGCAAGGGGATTGATGCACTGACCGCACTGGCTCCCAGGCTGCACGGTAGCTCATTGCTGAGTAATGCGAAAGGCCCGCTATTGACACAAACTGATTTCAATATGCTTGGCACGACCATTACCAACATCCTCCCCCTGGTCAATGACATGCAAAATCAATCACATAACCTCTCGCTAGCCGCATTGCCAGTGAGTGCACAGCAACGTACACAACTCACACAACTATTGCCGTATTTGCCGCAAGCAGATCAGGCTTTAACACTCGTAAAAAAATTGCTGCCCGAGGCAAATTGGCTGCTCGGCATCGGTACGCCGCGTACCTTCCTCGTACAGACGCTGGATAGCGGCGAACTACGTGCAACCGGAGGCTTTACCGGTCAGTATGGTGAATTGAATATCAATGGTGGTCGTGTGGGTCCGTTCTCATTGCACAATATCGGATTAGTCGAATATGCTAATGGCAATCCGACCATGGGAGCTGTTGCGCCATCAGCTTATCGCTCCTGGTGGCCTTTTGCCAACTGGGGGCTACGTGACTCCAATCTCTCGGCCGATTTTCCAACTTCGGCCAAACTAGCTATCGAACAATACGCGGCTGATACAAACCACCAGGTCGATGGCGCGATTACCATTACGCCTGTCATGATCCAACACGTACTACAGGTGACTGGCCCTATTCACATCCCACAATACGGCGAGACCATTACGGCCCAGAACCTTGAGGCCAAACTGCACTACTACCAGCTTGATAATAAAGGGATTCGCAAAGAAGAATTAGTGGAAAAAGTCTATAACCCCGATCAGGCTCGTAAACTCTTCACCGCTCGCCTTGCAAAGGAACTGATGCAGAACGCTCGCCAGGCCCCGCCTCAGGAAATACTCGCCCTCGGCAAACAGGTGTTAACCGATCTCAAGTCGCGTGATCTTCAGGTGTATGCGACCAATCCACAGGTAGAAGGTCTGCTTCAACAGTATGGTTTTGCCGGAGAAATGGACCGCTCGACAAAGCACGATGGCCTCTACGTGGTCCAGATGAACCTTAGTGCCAGTAAAGCTTCGCAGTACGTGCAGAGCATTATGAACGATACCGTCACGCTAGACTCAAGCGGTGGAGCGCTGCACCAGTTCAATATGCGCCTGGCGTACAACCAGCGTGGCCCCGTGTATGGCCTGGACACCTACCGCGACTATATGCGCTTCTATGTCCCAACCAACGCCCAATTTCGCTCCGGCGATGGCTTCGATACCGGTACTGCACTCTGTGGTGGTGTACTTGGTGCTTGCCCGGCTGATGGTATCTATCCCAACAACGAACTTGTCTGCCCCCCAGGGGGCTACGATGCGGGAGCATCCGCTCCGATGCTTGGTGATCCCTACGCGGGCGAGTATCACCCACTGGATACCATTGGACCACCCACTAATATGCAGAGCGATGAGCCAGGTCGTGCAATGTTTGGGGGTTGGGTGGTCATTCCCAAAAACTGCACCATGAATATCTCGCTCTCCTGGTACGTTCCCGCCCAGCAGGCTAACAGCCCCTATGCGCTGCTGTTCCAGCGCCAGGCTTCTGTCTATCCTCAGTACAGCCTAAGCATACAAACGGCACCTGGAACGTGTTCGTCTGGTACAAGCCTCAAATCTAGCGGAACCATTAGCCAGGATACCGCTTTTACGCTCGATACTGGTCGCACTCACAATACCAGCAGTCCAGGCTGTAAACTTACAACCAGCCATCCTTGATAATTCGGCCAACAAGGCAGAGGCCAGGGGGCAAAAAAGCGCTGTTTTGCTTTTTGCCCTTTTTTTATAGCATTCAAGCAGGCTCAGGGGGTATGATAGTGAGTGGTTCCATGACTCAAATTTGGACGTACGTAAAGAGGAGTTTTTATATGCCGAGCACATCGAAGGTACGAGTGGCCATTATTGGCGTTGGTAACTGCGC
>DATAYF010000399.1:0-5498 GCA_036272735.1 Ktedonobacteraceae bacterium | reverse complement strand
GAGCTGAGCTTCTTGCATTCCTGCGATCTTGCGTTTCTCTGGTCGCTCCGGCTGCGGACGCCGATTGAGGGCATCAGCGAATCCTTTCTCGACAAAGCGCTTGCGCACCCGCTCGACGGTGGAGAGTCCCACCCCAAAGGTCTGCTGGATCTGCTCATCTGACCAGGCCGGACCTGCTTCACTGCTATCTGCTTTGAGTAAGATCTGGGCGTGCATGATCTTGCGCGCCGATGCGACCCCGCTTGTGACGATCTGCTGGAAGCTTTGGCGTTGCTCTTGGCTGAGCTGCACGAGATACTTTTTCATCTGGCCTCCTTGCAGGAACTTCTGGCGTTTGTTCCTTCCTCAAGGATACCCCTTTATCCCTCCTGCTGTCAAATGAGGCGGGTCAGTCCACTAGGCTGTGTCGAGTTGGATGAGTACTTGATTGGCGACTTTGGCAGGAAGTGCTTTGTAGGCATCTGTCGTTTTAAGTAGAGGATAAAGCGCCGCATTGTTCAGGTATTTTCCCTGGGAAAGAAAGGCTTGGCGCACATGATAATTCGCGAGGTTCCACAAATTCTTGGAAGCATAGGCGAGATCGTCGATTGCGCGAAACGCGCATGGGAACGCCCGATGACATGTCGTTCCACGCGTTTCATGGGTCCTCCACCTGTTTGAGAATGGTTTCCGCTTTGATCTTCGCTCGGCGCTGGCCATACAATTTCGCACAAATCGAGTAAATGACGAATGAGTAGAATGAGTAGAATGAGTAGTCATGTTCTTTCCTTTTCTCACGTGTATTTCTGCGTATCGTTGTATGTGGGGTAGTGGCGTAATGGAACAGAAAAGTGGTCTACGATTGCCTTTTCACGCTTGCCCCTCAACCACTTTTCTGTGCTCATGCTATCTGGACCCCGCTATCTCGATAGCTGCAAACATTCACGCTTGCCCCTCTGGCACTAGGCAGAGAGACATGAACGTGTTTAGATGGCGATACGTCCTCCATCAACCGGAAGGGTCGCTCCGTGCACAAAGTTCGCTTCATCACTGGCAAGGTACACGGCTGCGTCTGCAATCTCAGAAGGTGAGGCAACCCTCCTGGCGGGAAGAGTAGAGGCTAACTGATCAAGTCCTTCCCCCATGCTCTCTGTTCCCTCTGTTCGCGTCGGACCCGGTGAGATCGCATTGACATTGACCCCATTTGGCCCAAACTCGGTGGCCCACGCCTTGGTCAACAGCGTCAACGCCGCTTTCGTCGCGCCATAGAGCGCCATCTTTGGCTGGCCAACGTGCGCAACCATCGTCGTGATATTGATGATCTTTCCTGAACCGCGCTCAGCCATTTGAGGGGCTAACGCTGCTGTCAGGTAAAAAGGCCCTTTCACATTGGTGGCTATGGTGGTGTCAAAGGTCACTTCATCAACCTGTGCTGTTGATGCAAAAGGGAAGACCCCTGCATTATTGACCAGAATATCGATGGGGCCGAGCACGGCTGTTGCCTCATGTGCTAATTGGCGAACCTCCTCGACCGATGCCTGATCTGCAGCGAGAAAGGTGGCCTGACCCCCTCTGGCATGAATGGCATCCACCACCACTTGCCCACGTTGCTCATTGCGACCGGTGATCACCACTCGTGCTCCTTCACGGACAAAGGCTTCTGCGATAGCCTGCCCTATCCCTGAGGTCGCCCCGGTGACCAGAGCTGTTTTTCCTTGTAAACGCATTGCGATGTTCCTCATTTCGTATCGGTATTCAATACTAGACCAATCAGTCCAAATACTTGGACTGATTGGTCTAGTATAACACAAGTAGACTAATCAGTCTACTTGGTGATGCACGCTCGTGGCTTTGTATCAGGAGATGATGTGAGCACCGTTTGAAGCATGCAGAGCGTGTTTGTGCTTGCGCCACCATCCACTGAAATGTTTCCTGAATGGGCATTACGCCTGAATGGGCATCACGAAGGAGTGTGAAGCCCATTGCTCCATGACGTCTATCAACTTGTTTCCCGCTCCTCTCCAGGCTCAATCTTTTCGCTCGGTGCTGTAGGGATAGACTCCGTGAGAGAAAGGGCGATAGTGTCGCACTGCCTTACTGTCTTAGAACCAGCGAAAACGTTACACATTCCTGACGTGAATATTTTGGGATGAAGTTAGTGATCCTACGTATGGAACTTGTCGGTGAGGGTTCTGTCAAAACTGAGAACACAGAAACCCACCAGGGTTGCCTTGAACGTTCCTCTCACCCTTGGTCTCTCTATGAGGCTGCTTGTATGAATGCTTGCAGGGCTGTAAGCCGTTGGCGAAAAGCCTGTCGATGTTCCTCATTTCGTATCGGTATTCAATACTAGAGCAATCAGTCTAAATATTTGGACTGATTGCTCTGGCACAACACAAGCAGACTAATCAGTCTAGTGTGTGATATACTCGAGAGGAAAAGGAGGGTCAATGATGCCGAACACAGACAAACTCCTCACCTCACGAGGTTATAGCAGTCGTGAGCGCATCCTCGTGCAGGCTGCTCAGCTTATTGGCGAGAAGGGAGTACAGGGCACCAGTCTGGAAGACATTTGCGTCGCAGCTTCCTCAAGTAAAGGCCAGCTCTACCATTACTTTGCGAATAAAGAGGACCTGGTTCAGGCAGTCATTGAACGACAGACAACCAATGTTCTCGATGCGCAGCAACCGCTGCTCGACCATCTCGATAGTTGGGAGAATCTGGAACGCTGGGCTGCGCTCCTGATCGCGCTGCAAGAAGAGCGGCAGTGCGCTGGAGGATGTCCAATTGGATCACTCGCGAGTGAATTAGCCGATTATGATGAACCGGCACGCATAGCCCTAGCCAACTCCTTTGACCAATGGGAACGCTATTTGATTGAGGGATTCGCTTGCATGAAAGAACGGGGCGATCTGCGTTCTGATGCTAACCCGGCTGAACTCGCCGTTGCCGTCATGTCTAGTTTGCAGGGTGGTCTCCTCCTCACTCAGACCCGCAAGACCACGTATCCGTTACAGATTGCCCTCCATACGGCATTGACCTATGTTCGATCTTTTGCATCTCAGCCTGAAGCTTCTTGAGGCAAAAGAAAGAATGAAATGCAATTTTGGGAAAACAGCCAGCAGTTTGGTCAAGAGCCAATGTAACCAGTCCCCACACAGCCGCACGCGTTTTCTCCAGGCAGCTTCTGAGATATCCGCTACCCCCAGGATCACTGCCCAGCACCCCAATTGGCGAAAGGACCATCTCCCCAATACCCGGGCGAGCAACGCGCGAAGCAAATCACTCGCCCGGTCGATTTCTCGCGTGCGTTGCAGCGCTTTGAGTTCGTGCACTTGTTCATCTAGATCGGCTGGCAACTGCGGCACCACCTCCGTTTCCCACAGATCGCCCAAATGGGGTGGCAGTTGCGGCTGCGGCGGGAAACATGTTTCGATAGCATGAGAGGGCTGGAGCATTGGCTTTCTCGCTTTCTTAAGAACAGATCTTGACGGGTTCTTCTGGACCCTTCCAAAGAAGACCGATGCCTTCTCCTGGTACACTGCGGCCAAAAAGATCCAGAGTGGCGTTGTCAAGGTCGAAGTTAAGCACGTTCGCGGCGTACCTGCGGCATCGCTGTCACAATCGCCGTGGTCACCAACAGCCAGGCCCATGTCAGCCAGATGGTGGGGAAAACGCCGAGACGTTGGATCAGGAAGCCGGTTAAGGCCAGTCCCAGCGGGCGCATCGTGCCTGGTAAGAGGCGACAGGAGCTGAGCACTCGGCCCCTGAGTTCGTCAGGGATCAGTTTCAGGCGATGGCTGAAGTAAGGCACGTCCTCAATTGGGTCAACAAAGCCAGTGCCAAATTCAAGCGCGCCGAGTACCAGGGGCAAGAGTGTAAGCGCGTACAAGGGCCAGCTCAACACAAAGTACCAGCGTGTCAGCAGGATGGATTGTCCAACCGTCAGGCGCTTTTCCAGACGGGGAGCCAGCAGCGAGCCCAGAATTGAGCCGATACCACCAACGGCGAAGGTCAGGCAGATCACCAGAGCAGAAGTATGTTGTTGTTGCGCCAGGATGATAATAATAAGCACATTGCCGGAAAAGACAGGGGAAGTTACCCTACACAGCCTTAAAAGAAGGCATATTCACCCATCCAACTCTAGCTGAAGGGCTCAATAATCTGTTTCTGACGCTCGATTCTTAGGAGCAAATGGACGTAGAGCGGAGCGCATGGCCTGCTGTCATCCGTATTTGTCACAGTTCGATCAATTTACCATCCTGATCTGTATTCATTTGTGGCGCTCTGATATTCTTGAAGATGCACCGGTAGTGTGGAGCGTGGAACATTTTGGCGGTCAGCACATCGTGTATGCCCACCATGCTCAGCGATTGAAAGAGGACAACGGCAAGCAAGGCCCCGATGGGAGAAGCAAGGTAATACAACCACTGGTCGCGCCAGAACCAGGAGACCAGGGCCGGGCCAAAGCTGCGAGCGGGATTCAGGCTGGAGCCAGAGATGGGCGCAGCCTGCCAGTACATGAACGCCACCAGAATCCAGGTCATCAAAGGGGTCCAACGCATCAGACGATGGCTGCTGACGAAGAGAAAAATGGCCAGAACCAGCAGGCAGGTGAGTCCCATCTCAATCAGAAAGACGTTCCAGATTGGATATCCAACCCCTGGAGCAGTGACGCCATTGTGGACACTGGCCGCCCGCTCCCTCCAGGCTAGCACAGCTAATCCCGCACCGAGCACCGCGCCAACAAATTGGCTCGCAATATAGCCGACAAGATCGTGTGGATGCATCTTTCCTTGCAGCCAGAACGCCAGCGAAACAGCCGGGTTGATATGGCTACCACTCAGCTTGCCAAGAGGCGAGATTGCCACGAGCGGCCCGCTGCCCGCGATGATCAGCCCCGTAATCAGCTGGCGCGCGCTGTTATTGGGAAGCACAACTGCTAGCAGCGAACCTGGGCCCAAATTGAAGGTAACCGCGCTTAACGCGATGAAGACGAGAAACGCGGTTCCCAGCAGTTCTGAGCCGTATTCGGGCCAGTGGGGTCGGTGCCACCAGGAATGCTTCTGCATACGTATCTTCCTTCTAGGCTGTTGCGCGCTTCTGCCAGGGTTGGATGAGCGAAGATGCTCTCGTGCAGGGCAGTAGATGGGAATGCGCAGACCATCTTTTCAGGGGTTCAGGACCCTTCTTCCGACTGTTTTAGATGACCGCCGAATTCAAAACGCATAGCCGACAGCAGCTTATTGGCGAAATCGGCCTTGCCACGCGAAGCGAAACGCTCGTAGAGCGCGGCGGTCAGCACATGCGCGGGAACTCCTTCATCGAGCGAGGCCTGGATCGTCCACCGGCCTTCGCCCGAGTCAGAAACGCGGCCCTCAAACTGGGACAGGGCCGGGTCTTTGAGCAGCGCGCTCGCCGTCAGATCGAGGAGCCATGACCCAATGACGCTCCCTCGTCGCCAGACTTCCGCGACATCCGCCAGATTGAGATCGTACTGGTAATACTCTGGGTTGCTC
>DATAYF010000398.1:0-3827 GCA_036272735.1 Ktedonobacteraceae bacterium | reverse complement strand
CTCGGGGCAGATAGAGCTCGCGATCGAGCAGCGCGTGCCCCTTCCGGCCGGCGAAGGCCAGGAATACGCCGATCTGGCAATTCTCGATCCGTCCCGCTGTACCACTGTACTGCCGTTGCACTCCGACCGATTTCCTCCCCTTTTTGAGAAAGCCCGTTTCGTCGATAACCACCACCCCATGAGGATCTGCAAGTGTTTCTCTGACAGAGGTCTGCAATTGATCTCTTACCCCGTCGCAATCCCACTTCGCTCGATCCAGCACATGTTGGATCGCATACGGTGTGGTCTCTCCCATTGCTTCTGCCACTTGCCAGGCATTTTTTCGTGAGGCATTACTCATCAATCCCTGGAGGTAGGCCAGCGCTCGTTGATGCGTTTCTGGTCGGACGAAATGCGGCCGGATCTGTCGGCCCAAGTGATCAAGTGCTGTCGTCCATATCTCTTCAAGGGAAAAAAATCATCGAAGTTCCTCTGTTGTTCTTGTGTTCTTTTCGCAAAAGAAGCATCTGTCGATTGTGTGAAAGATGAAGAAAAAGGTACTCTCTCCATCTGTTTTCAAAGGGCCAGGCTGTTACCCTGGCTTCTCCTTCCCAGGATCGAAGCCGGGGCAACAGCCTGGTCCCCGACACGATGTGCCACCCGAGGAGATCGGCGGTTTGATCAGCCGACTTCCTTGGGAAGGCATTTCCTTCCTTTGCGACTCGAACGGCCTGCCGGCTGAAAGCCTGGCAAGATCTTGGGGGAACTTTCTCCGTCCAAGTTCGCAAGGAAGCGTGGGAGACCAGATCAGTCTCTGTCCCCTCGCGGCTCAAGAGACGAAGCATCCTCGAAGAACGAAGCATCGTGCGGGCGCGGCTGCGAAGCGGAAGGTGGCACCAGCCAGAAGGAGGCCCACAGCGCAACCATCACGGCAAGGAACATGCCAAACGCAAGAGGCAGCCAGGGGCTGTTCACGGCAACCCAACCGGACGTCACCAGGGCCAGGGCAAGCCCCCAGAGTCCGACCCCGGCGAGCATCAGAACCATCCCCAACACGACCAGCCAACTGAGATGATTGGCCAAACGGAGCCATTTGTTCGCAATCCTGGCCTGACGAATGGCACGGATGATTGCGATGATGCTGACAACGGTTCCGCCATAGAAGAGGAAGATGGGCAAGATCAGCGGGGGACGCTGGATACCCAGGGGCATCATGAGCGCGAAGAACAGGGCGCAGGCGAAGGTTGGGAGGCTCGCAAGGATCGGGACAAGCAAAAGGCGACGACTACATGGGCTTGTTCGCCAGGCAGAAACCACCAGGGGAATGCCACCAGTCAAGACTGCTCCCACTCCAAGCAGGGCGCCCGCGAAGACGATATGTCCTGCCAGACCGAACAGTGCTTCGAGCTCCGGAGGCGTAGAAATGCCCTGTGCCTGCGCCTGGGTCCAGACGGGACCCAGCGCCAGAGCAAGCGCCCCCATAAACGCCGCGAAAATCGTGGTCACGCGGGCAATGGAGGTGTGCCTGGCCCGGCGCAGACGTGTGTCCAGATCCAGGTGGAGAGAGAGAGAAAGATGCAGAGCGCTTTGCTCCAGATCATTCTCCTGCTGTTCTCGCGGCTCAAACCGCTGGCGCTGGCTGTGTAGCTCATAATGTAAAGCATGAATCATCATGGTTCTCCTTTCGTAGTGCTTGTGCATCACCATCTGAACAGCTCGCGAAATGTGATCCGCTGCGCTTCTCGGATGGCGTGCGTGCTTCTCTTAGACTTGCACAGCCTGTCTGCTCATCCTCTCCTTGCGGTGCAACAGTAAGAGGGCCAGACCGAGAACGAGCACGGTGTACCCACAGAGTATAGCGAAGCCGGACCACGGCGCCAGCGGATAGTACCCGCCCTGGAGCGTATAGGCGGCGTCCACCTGTGGATATGCCGGAAAGGCCTGCTGGATCGCAAACCCGGCGGCTGGCGTGAACCGCAACAACCACTGGGACGCCGCATCGGGCAGGAGGTTGGCTGACACGAAGATGAAAGGGACGACCGTGAGCGCAAGACCAGCAGTCACAGCTATGATGCGGCGCCGGAACAAGGCTCCGAGAGCCAGGGCAAAGATTGTAGCGACCGCGACCACTGCCGCCGTCCCGATCATGAGGCGCAGTTCGATAAGGAGGGGAACTTCCTGGAAACCGCCATTCGCGAGCATGATGCGCTTGCCAAGCTGGACTGCAATGATGACAGCCGCCAGTTGAGTCGTGAACGTCACCAGGCCAAGCACCAGCGCCTTCGCGGCCAACACCCGCCGATCTGGGCTCACACGCTTTGAGATGCGGATACGACCAGCCGAGTCTTCGGCGAAGACGAACAGTACTGCCACAATGATCATCACGATCAGCCCGGTCATCGTCCCGATAAGGATACTCTCGATGGTCTGGTTATTCTGGACTCCCTGCGGCGCGATATTGCCGTCGCCAGTCACGGTAAACGTGCCGCCGGCTTCGACGAGCGAGCCCGGATGATAAGGCTTCCCATTGTACATGGCAACTCCGACATCGTCGCGGTTCCACGCACCGGGGGATGCATCGTCCTGCAAGCTGACGTGGTCGAAGACGGCAGTGGCCGGAGCGTAGCTGGCCTGGCCTCCACTCTCAGTCCCCGTCTGGTGGAATGGGGAGGTGACGAAGAGTCCGATCTGCACTGTAGTCGGAAGCCCGGCCAGGTGGACTGTGCCAACCATGGTCCACGTTGTACCGTCGGTCGACTCGTAGCCCGCGAGCGTGTCACCAGAGCGCGCCAGCCGCAACCAGCGCGGAGACGCTGCGGAGACGCCGCCAGGGTTGCCGGCGATGTCGTGGGTGAAATTGTACTGCATCCGCCCCCCGTGGCTGCCAGTGATCATCATCGCCGCGTAGGGTGATCCCTGTTTCAGGTTCTCCTTGACAATGACCCCGGCCTTCGCCCACGGCTCGACGCCAGGAACAAGGACGACGCCCTTGGCGTTTGGGGGATGAGTAACGAATTCGCCAGAAAGTTCGGTCAGGCGAGCCGTGATGCTGCCGTTGCCAACCAGCGGCTGGTACACGAAGTAGAACTTGTCATCTACTACTTCGCCGTCCGGCCCCACCAGTTCCACTGGAGTAGGGGTAGCGAGGCAGACAGGGTCACCATTGCAACTTCCCGGGTTCACGCCCCCGTAACTGTTGCTCACCGCACGCAGCCCGATGAGCACGGTGAGCAGTGCCGCGACTACAGTGCCAATCAAAAGGACGCGACTTTTCCGAAAGATGGTCCACTCCACGCGCAGTACGTGTGCGAAGCTCTTATCCTCGGTTTTCTCTGGTTCTATCATCATTCCTCTCCTCATACCCGAACAGCCTGCCTGCCTGTTACAAGCAGGTATGCCTCTTCCAGGGTAGGATCAACGGCGACAGCAGCCTCGTGCGGGCGAACCGCGCTAACTATGCGCAACGTGACGCCATGCATCTGATTGACCATACTGCTGACCTGACAGGTGGTCTGCAAGTGCAACGCAGTTCTCTGATCGACCGCCACACTCCAGACCGACCCGGCAGCGCGGGCCAGCAGTACCTCCGACGTCGTATCAGCTAGCATACGCCCCTCCTGCATAATCAGAAAGCGATTTGCTACCGCTTCCACATCGCTGATGATATGGGTACTGAGCAGAACGATCCGGTTACTGGTCAGACCAGCGAGCAGCGTGCGAAAGCGCACACGCTCGGCGGGATCAAGTCCGGCGGTTGGCTCATCGACAATCAGCAATTCGGGATCATTGAGCAGGGCCTGGGCGATGCCGATGCGCTGCTTCATGCCGCCAGAATAGGTGGGCAGCTT
>DATAYF010000397.1:0-4486 GCA_036272735.1 Ktedonobacteraceae bacterium | reverse complement strand
GAGCGGCTCGCTGCTATCAAAGAAGTCCGTATGCCTGTCCAGCTCGGCCAGGAACCGCTCTGAGCCTGGGTCGGCAAGTTTACTTGAAGATTGCGGTGCAAAACGCCACGTCATATGCTCTGATCTTTCCATTTTAGCTATAAGAAGCCTCGCTCTTGCAAGATTGTTTGTAACAGCGGCGCGACCTGGGCCTGGATACGTTGATTTGCATAACCAATCCAGCTTACACCGGTCGTTACATCAAGTGGTGCTGTGAGTGGTCCAGCGTATTCGTCGGTAATCAACAGCCCGGCCTCGCGTGCAATCAGTTCAGTGCAAAGATCGTAGGGGTGACAACATAGGCCCAATTCTTCCCCGCGAGCACGTAACTGTTTATCAATCAGTGGTCGCAGGTCTGCAATCCAGCGATCATGCCCCATCAGCAGTTCGTACAATTGGCCACCAGTGCAAATATACTGATCCTCGAACGCTCGTGGCACTCCCGGCTTGCCAGGACCCACGGCGCGTTCCACCAACTCATCATCGATGGCAGCAAGCTCGGCGCGCCCACCAGGAAAGAAGCGTGAGATGCCGCCGTAGCCGTTGGCAATCGTGTCGGCCAGCGAAGGACGCGCGGGCAGGGCAGCGCGGGCATGCGTTTTGCGATTGACGCGTTCTCCCTGCGCACCGTGTCCAGCGATGGCCCACAGGCAATCGTACTGATCCTGCTTCACCAACGGCACCTCGGTCTGCACCGCCAACTCGATATCTTGCAAATCGGTTTGCGCCCCATGATTAAGCGCCACACCCGTCAGTATCCAGGCCGGGCGCTTCTGATACATGATGCCCCTGGTGCCGTCAATCGGATCGATGATGATGCGCAGCTCAGCCTCGTCGGCACGCGTGCCAGCGGGTAAAACCATCTCGCCAGTCACGCCCAGACCTTCGGCAATCAGCACCAGCGAGCGGGTCTGCGCGAGATCGGCAAACTGCTCGACAAGCACCGCTTCAGAAATACGATCAATGGCAAAGATCATGTCACCGGCCTGCACATCAACCACCTCTGATAATTCTTCGATGGACTGCTGCTCACAGCTGGCAACGACGCGCGTAGAAATCGCTTCCTGAATGGCACGCATGCGCGTCAAAAGTTCGGTCACATGTGGAATCATTCTGCACTCTTCCCCGCTCGATAATGCACTGTAGGCACCGCGAGCAGCTCGGCAGCTTTGACCTCCGGCGACGTATCGCTGATAAAGTTTCCGCCGCCAATTTCAGGACCAGCCAGGTATTTGAGCGTGTGCGGCAAGCGATAGGGTGGTTGAAAAACGATATGGGAATGATAGTCAGCATCCGCGCTGCCATCGGTCGGGGCCTGGTGCAGCGTCATCACATACGGGAAAGGCATGCGCCACAGATTATCGAAGCGCACCGTGACATTTTTTAAGGCTCGCGCCAATGCCTGCACCTCGTGATCTTGCAACGCGAACAGATGCGCAACTGGACGCCTGGGAGCAACGTAGACCTCGTACGCGTAACGAGCAAAGTAGGGGACAAAGGCAATGGCATGCTCATCTTCATAGAGGATACGCCGCCCATCTGTTTGCTCGGCCGCAATAATATCGGCAAAGAGTCCCCGCCCATTTTCAGCCTGGTAGCGCTGCGCAGCCGCAAGCTCTTGCTCGATCAGTTTGAAGACAAAATTAGTCGCGTAGATCTGCCCGTGTGGATGAGGATTGGAGACGCCAACGACCTCGCCCTTGTTCTCGAAGATCAGCACATGTCGAATCTCAGGACGTTGCGCGAGTTCGTAGGTTTGCTGCTGCCAGACCTGTACGATTTGCTCAATGGCATCGGGCGGCATTTCCGCCATGGTGAGATTATGGAAAGGGCTATAGCAGATCACACGTGCGCGTCCCCTGGCTGATAGCACACGATACGGCGCGGGAGGCAGAGCCAGGTCTTGCGGGGCCTCCTCACCCACACAGGGATGATCGTTATCAAAGACATACACCTGCTCGTAGTGAGGATTCGTGGTCCCGCTCACGCGCTGGTTGCCAGGACACAGGTAGCAATCATCCACGTATGATGGAGCCGGTATAACGGCGGTGTCAACCGTCGCACCACTCCACGGACGATTCTGACGATGGGCCGCGACCACGATCCATTCTTCGCGCAGTGGGTGCCAACGCTCCTCCCATATGCCAGTGTGCGCTGGTATGCTCATGCGTTCACCTTGTTCACACCGTCGGGATGACTGCTATGCCAGCGCCAGGCCGTTTCAAGGATGGTATCCAGTGACGAATACTGCGCATGCCAACCGAGTTCGCGCTCGGCCTTGCGACAATCAGCGACGATGGCTTCTGGATCACCCGCGCGGCGCGGACCGTACTCAACGGGGAAATCGATGCCGCTGATGCGCTTCGCCGCGTTGATCACTTCCTGCACGCTGTAACCTTTGCCGACGCCCAGATTGTAGGCCGTACTCTGCTGCGTCTCGACCAGGTGCTCCACCGCTACGACGTGCGCAATCGCCAGGTCCACCACGTGGATATAATCGCGAATAGCCGTACCATCGGGCGTGGGATAATCGGTCCCGAAAACCGTAACGGGCGTGTTATAAAACGCGGCCTTCATCGTAAGCGGGATGAGGTTGCCTGTACGCGTCCAATTCTCGCCAATCGCGGCATCGAGCGAGGCACCAGCGGCGTTAAAATAGCGCAGCGCGTTGTATTTGAGTCCTTTGGTCTGATCGAACCAGCGCAACATCGTTTCGCCCATCAACTTCGTCTCACCATAGACGCTGGCGGGAGCCGTAGCGGCATCCTCGCTCACGGGCAATTGTCGTGGCGTGCCGAAGATAGAGCAGCTTGAAGAAAAAACGATGGAGTTTACCCGGTGGTGCAGCATTGTATCGAGCAGGGTGAGCGTGCCGCCGATGTTGTTCTGAAAATATTTTACCGGCTCCTGCATCGACTCGCCAGGTGCTTTATAGGCCGCGAAGTGGATCACCGCCGCCGGTTGCACCGCCTGGAAGGTCTGGTCCAGAAACGCGGCATCGGTAATACTGCCTTGATAAAAAGGGATGCCCGCGATCATCTGCTGACTGCCAAATTCAAGTGTATCAATGACAGCGACCTCGTGTCCGCGTTGGGCAAGTTCACGCACGGTATGTGATCCTATATAACCGGCCCCACCGGTAACAAGAACTTTCATCACTTTTTTCCTTCTATATGTACGTAAAAATTACACACTAACATCATCTATAATGTTAGTATAATGCGCGGATCGTGCAAAGTCAACGCGTCAAACCCCGGCATTTCTGCACGAATGCGCAATGTTGTAACTGGCATATCTCCGCTTGCCCAGGATCGGTTCACCGATCTCTGCTTGACAGGACCAGCTCTCCACCTGTATACTCCTGAAGGAAGTATTTACTCTTTTTGGAGGTTTTGACATCTATGCCAGTGTGCCGCTAACTCCATCCTGTTTCCTGTTCAAACAGTGAAACAGACACCACCATTCTTGCTCCCATCGCTCGCGTGTCTCTCATTGGGAAGGAGCGCTCAGCCGTTCTACGGCTAGAATATCGCGTGGCGTGAGTATTGCGCGATGATTTTTCTGGTTTTGCCAGAGAGAGACGGCGGATGAGAAAGCAAGCATGCGATGGTGCGCGAGAGGTATGGAGAAGCGCACGGCAAACAGGTGTCAGGCATGGATCGCAGGCTCGTGCATCGCTGATTTTCCCTATCCCATCCGCCACATTGCCCTGGCAGATGCAGCCTTTTGCCCTGTCGCGCAAAAGCAGGTTCGATCCAGCGGTGCAGGCGGTGACCTGCTCTCTCTCCATCCCCTCTTTCTGCCCCATCGTTTCCTCGCACGTGTTGATACGATCATGCTGTTTTTTCTCTCTCGAAAAAAGCAAGGAGTACTTATCATGACAGAACATCAGCTTTCACTCCTCCCCTTCTACGCGGGTTGAGGTATCCACAATCAGCGTCTTGTCGCGGCCATCGCCCCCCTTACATTAGAGCAGCTTGCCTTGCGCAACACGCCGCAACACTGGTCGATTGGCATGTACGCGACGCATATTGTCGCAGATCGCGCCTGGTGGTTCCACGCACGGATGGGCGAGGGGAGCGCCGATCTTACTTCCCTCGAATTATGGGCTCTGGGAGTCTGTGAGGGGAACGAGGATCCATTCCACCCGGCGGCAGAACTGGTTGCCGGACTTGAGAAGACCTGGCAGATGATCCAGAATACGCTTGCCCGCCTGACCCCTGCTGATCTTGAGCAGGTCTTCCCGCCTCTGGATGAGGCGGAACGTTTGCGTCACGCGAAACTGGTAGAGCCTGCGCTCCAGCCATTCGCCCAGATGTGGGTGGATGCGGCGCGTCTGTCTGGAGAAGTGAGACCCGCAGTTTCGCTCCAGTGGATCATCTGGCATGTGCTCGAACATGACATCCATCACGGCAGCGAAATCTCCACCATTCTCGGCGTACACGGC
>DATAYF010000396.1:0-7846 GCA_036272735.1 Ktedonobacteraceae bacterium | reverse complement strand
CTGACACCGGCTGAAACACAAACAAGGGCGCGAGCTGCTTCGTTGCTGCGGTTTGCGACTTGGAGTAAGCAGTGTGCTGGCACCGCAAGGGCATCGCCAGTGGTCAACTCTATCTCTTCTCCATCAAGAACGACCCAGAGCGTGCCTTGAAGCGGAATAAAGACCTCTTCGTGGTTCAGTCGATGGGCGTCGCTTGCTGCTCCTGGATCAATATCAAGTTGCCAGGTGCAGAGTTCTGTTGCCCCACGACTTGGAGAGGTGAACCCAAGAAAGTGAAAGCCATCGAGATCAAAGTGTGGTGTCTGTGCAGCGCGTGTGATAGGCATGAAATGTTCTCCTTTTCCAGTTGACGAAAATGGGTTCCTGCGATATAGTAAATGAAGGTTACTATGTGAGTATAGTAAACCAGGGTTACTAAAGTGTCAAGAGGGATGATGTGGAACCATTGACCGTTGAACAGCTTGAGGAACTTCGGCAGGAGCATATTGGCCGCCTGTTGCTGCGTGCTCATCGTATTTTTAGCGAACAGGCATTGCGTAAATTGCGGAAACTGGGACATACGCGTTTGAGCATGGTTCACACGACGCTGCTACCACATCTTGATATCAACGGAACCCAGGCGACTGTGTTAGCTGAGCGTGCGGGGATCACGAAACAAGCAGCAGGGCGGGTCATCGCTGATCTGGAGCGTGAGGGATATGTGCAGAGGCTTCCCGATCCGACCGACCAGCGTGCGAGCATGATTGTCTTCACGGATGCAGGATGGCAATTTTTGGTTGATGCATATCATGTGAAAAAAGAAATAGAGGAGGAGTACACGGCTCTTCTGGGATTTGAGCGCATGCAACAGTTTCGGAGTATCCTGCAGGAACTTCTCGGTGATAACGCATCCTCATGAGAATCTCACGACAACGTTTTGAGCAGTATGAGCTGATTCTTGCCTCTTCTTGCCTCTTCTTGCCTCTCTGAACCTCTTACCTGCTTTTTCAGTCCTTATTTGAAAGGTATTGCTCCTAAGTCCCGTCGAACGGAAAGACGGATGGAAACTTGCCGAAGAAATCGGGGAATCCACGCCATACGGAGTCCAATACTTGTTAGATCGGGCAAAGTGGGATGAGGATGCAATGCGTGACGAACTCCGCACATATGTGTGCGAAGCCCTTGCGGACCCGCAGGCTATCTTCATTCTTGATGAAACAGGCTTTTTGAAAAAAGGCACCAAATCTGTCGGCATCCAACGGCAATACAGCGGAACAGCGGGACGGATCGAAAACTGTCAAATTGGCGTCTTTCTCGCCTACGCCAGTCCAAAGGGGCATGCCCTCATCGATCGAGAACTCTACCTTCCCAAGAGCTGGACTCAAGCTCCAGAACGCTGCCAAGAGGCACATGTGCCAGGAGAGATCACATTTGCGACTAAACCGTCGTTAGCCCTCCAAATGTTGCAGCGGACATGGGATGCAGGCATCTCGGTCGCCTGGGTCACAGGCGATACCGTCTATGGAAGCAACCCACCTCTGCGAGCAGCATTAGAAACGAGACAACTGGAATGGAATGGACTCCACATTCTGCCCCTCGTAAAGGTAGAACGAACGACAGGAATTGTGTGCCTGTCAGGGCAGGCAGGAAGTCAAAGCACTACTCATGAAAAGACATGAGCAATGGAAGCAGAATTTCAGCTTGGTCGTAGTCCAAGCTCCCGTCCAGTTGGGTTTGTGGGCAAGCTCACCAGCTTCAATGGACGTAGGTTAACCCGGACAGCAAGCAATCAATAGAACGCTAGACTTTTTGGAACGATCATGCGGCTCATGCTTTTGCCAGAGGTCATTGTTTCGCCGCTCTCCCCCATGGCCTGTTCACCACGTCTGCGCGTGCGAGAAACCAGCGTCATGTCGAGATACTATCGGGTCGGGTCATTTAGTACAACGTTCCTGGCTCGGAGGGGTGTCTGGTTCGGGGCATTTGAACGGTCCAGACGAAACACGTGGCATCGTGGAGCGGCCTGCGCGAGCGCCTGCATATGACATGTAAGGGGTCAGCATATCCAATCCTGCTATTGGATATGCTGACCCCTGTAACACGCTACTACTTCCAGCGGGTCAGAATGGTTTCGCGCTGAAACAGTTGGGCAGCGACCAGGCTCAAGAGGATCGCGAGAGGGATCAGGATACCGGTGGCAATGACCGCCACGAGGACGGTGAGCTCAAACTGGCCTGAGAGCTCGCCCAGGATGAGTCCCAGGACCGGAATGACCCCCCATATCGAAAGCGTCTGCGCCGTGCGGGTATCGTTCACGCGCGACGAAATAGCCGTCATGATGGCGATCGCGATCAGCCCTAAGAGAGGAGTGCAGGCGATGAAAAGCGTGAGCCAGCCCGCTGTCACCACATGGGAGACGACATTCGCATCCGTGAAGATCGCTAATTCCGCGATGAAAAGGCCTCCACTGATCCAGGTCACGATCACCGCAGGCAGCAACGCCGACAGAATCTTGCCCGTCAACAGTTGCCACCTTCGCACGGGCGTCGCCAACACCGGCTCAAGTGTGCGGTTGTTCTTCTCTCCAATGATACTAAAGGCCGCAATGATGCTGGGAACGATCATCGGGAGCAGCATATACAGGTTCGAGAACGTCGTTGCTATCACTCCCTGGGTGTACTCATGAAGCGTCAACCCCTCGAGGGACGGAATGGCAAAAGAACTGGCACTCGACCCCTTGCCGCCCCGTAGCAGGAAAAAGAGGGGGAGCACGGCGAACAGCAAAGGCGGGAGGAGAGTACTGAACAGGAGGATACGTTGCTGGACGATCTCGCTGAACTCTTTCCGCAGGATCACAAAGACTTTGTGCATACTCGTTCTTGCTCCTTCTTCCTTGTTTAGCGGCTGACAGCCGCAGCCTGGCGTTCATTCTCCACCAGTTCCAGATACACCTCCTCAAGTGAATGGGAGATTGGTTCCACCGCGCGGATCCGGGCCCCTGCATTCACGAGTGCCTGCACCAGCGCCGGATTCTGATCATCGGGATGATCGAGACGAACGGAAAGGACCCCGTCTTCGGCATGCGCATCATGGACAAAGGGCAGGACACGAACGCTCTCTATCCAGTGGGTCGCGTCACCGACGACACGCACCTGTGTCCCCATGCCAAACATGCCCATACGTAAATGAGCCGGGGTGTCCAGGCGCAGGAGCCGCGAGCGAAACACCCCGATGAGATCGCAGAGTTCATCGGCCTCTGGCAGATTATGCGTGGTGAGAAAGATGGTCCGTCCCTCCGTCCGCAATTGCTTGATGAAGTCGCGCACCACCCGCGCTGCTTCAGGATCGAGGCCAGAGGTTGGCTCATCCAGGAAGATGATCTTTGGTTCGTGCAGCAAAGCGCGGGCAATCGCTAGTTTCTGACGCATGCCTTTCGAGAAGCCACCGACCTTGTCGTCGCGCCTCTCCCAGAGATCGAGCAGATGCAGATAGCGTTCGACCTGAGAGGCTGCTCGCTCGGCGGCGAGGTCATACAATTCTGCAAAGAACAGCAAGTTCTGCCAGGCGCTCAGTCGGTCATACAACCCCGGCGTCTCAGTGAGGATCCCAACGGATTGCCGAATAGCCTCATTTTGCGCGCCCAGGCGATATCCCGCCACCGCAGCGCTCCCACTCGTGGGAGCAATCAATGCCGAGAGCAGGCGCACGGTTGTCGTTTTGCCCGCGCCATTCGGCCCCAGGAAACCAAAGACGGTTCCCTCTGGAATGGCAAGCGTCAGGTCGTCCACAGCCGCCAGGCTGCCGAAGGCACGGGTCAAGTGGTTGGTTTCGATCGCGTTCATCAGTTCATCCTTCACTCTTTCAAAAAGGCGGGCCACTGGCGTGTGCTATTAGCTAGTGCAGAATCCAAAGACCTGTTGTGTAATGGGAACCAATGTTCCTCTGCTAAACCAGCATGAGGAACGCTCTATCTCTTACACAATAGGTCTCCTGATCTTGCACTAGGTTGCCACTGGCTTAGCGGTGTGAGCTGGATCTGCTTCGCCAGCCCATAGGCCGTGGCGAGGTCGCTGTCACTTTCCACGAGCGTGCGTCCGATCAGCAACACCGTGTTGTTCGGCGAGACGATCTGCTTCATCCCAACCGGCACCTTTCCCTGCCAGCCTGGTCCGCTAATGAGATAGTCGCCAGCCTGTGTCCCGGTGGTGCGCCGGCCCACATAGGCGAAATCCGTTCCCCATAGGTCCGTCAACTGGATGCTGTAATAGCGGCCAGCCATGTCCGGCACGTGCAACACCTCGGGCCCTTTGCTCAGATCGAGCCAACCAATGGTGTAGAGCGTGTCGTGGTTCCCGGTGCCCTCCAAGGCGTTGGACTGCGAGGGGGAAGCCAGGGTGGGCGCCGTATAGAGCGTATTGATGGGAATGCCAGAGGAACTGCCTGCGCTTATGCCGTGCTGGACAACCGCGTTCTCCAACCCGGTGTAGATGAGATGCGTATAGAGATAGGGGTAAGCGAAGGCGCCGCCCCCCCACACGACCAGGGCGGTCACGGCGAAGATGAGCAGGGGGACCTTCCACCTGCTTCTGGTCCAGGCCTGCGAGGAGTCGGACGCGGCCGCGCTCGACTGGCTGTTCGGTTCTTTGTTTTCCATGTTCGCCATTAGTGCACCTCCACGATAGGCGGCACGTGGTACGCGCCACTCAGAACGGCCGCGCCGGGCTGATAGACCCGGAGCCAGAGCTTGAAGTACCCACCGGGGGCCGGAAGCCAGTTCGACTCGTGACCAGCCGGGGCGTCCTGCTGGATGTAGATGTCAATGGAGCCGTCGGTGTTGGGTACCAGACCTGACCGATCGCTGACGCTGTAGCGATTGCTCGGATTGGCCACCATCTGGCCCTGCGGGTTGGTCATGGTCAGCGACCAGAAGGCCTGGTTGGGTGGCAGTCCTCCCGGCGGGAAGTGCAGGAGGTAGTCATGCCCTCCAGTGAGCGTCTGACCCGCCCCATCCACCGTCGCCGTCCAGTACACCGCCTCTTGCGGCAGGTTGACCATGGGGAGGGTCTGGGCGCAGGCGGCTTGCAGAAGGATGCCATTGCTGGCCTTGCCACATTGCAAGCTGATACTCCAGCCATTGGTCGTCGTTTGCATGGCATTGGCCTGGGCGTTAATGAGAAGACCGGCCGTGAGAGTTGCCAGCACTGCTCCCGCGAGAATCCCCAGCACCGCGAACGCGACGTTCAGGAGGAAAGCCCAGGCTCGATGTCTGGCCGGTGAACGAGGCAAGGGAGGGGACGGTGGGGTCCATCGCGGATCGACAACGGAGGTGGATGTGGCTGGCCTGGCAAGACGTCGTCCGACCAGACCCCCCAGAGCGCCCATGCCCGCTCCCAGACCAATCTCTAAGGCGAAGGTCACGATCAGGCTGAGAGCGATGAGAACGACAACGATAGTGAGTAATCCACCTGGCGAGAGATTCCCGCCACGCTGCTCGGCCTGATGGAGGGCCTGCGCGACCTGCCCATCGGTTGCGATTTGAACGATGGCGAAGATCACCGCGATCAGGCTACCGGTCAAACCCGCGACCAGTCCGACCAGCGTGCCGGTCGTAACCCTGCCAGTCTGGCGAGCGGCGAACAGGCCGATCACGAAAAACGCGACCAGCCACACGACAACATCAAGGATCGTCTTGAGCGATCCAGCGGCGAGCAGTGAGATGATGATCTGCATCGCGCCCAGCACGACCCCACAGATTGCTCCCCATTTCCAGATGAAGGCGGCGCCTCCCCGGCGCGCAGTACCTTGTTCGTGCATACACGTTCCTTTCCTCTTCGCCTATTGCATTCTGCAATAGGTGATATAACATATTGTTATGTTCCTTCTATTGCAGAATCTACCGCAAAAAAGCCGGGCTGTCTTCCCTCGAAAGAGGTATTTTTTGGGGGGATCATGACCTCTTCAGAAGGGAGAGAGGATATGCAAGGCACGCGCACGGACCACGGCCTGGGTGCGATTCGCGGCGCCCAGTTTTGCCAGGAGATGCTTGACATGGAGTTTGACGGTGTACAGGCTGAGCACCAGATGCTCGGCGATCTGCTGGTTGGAGAGGCCCTCGGCCACCAGTTGCAAGACGTCCCACTCCCGTGCACTCAGCGGCTCATAGAGCGTCGAGCGTGGTGCTGGTTGCGTCGCGGCATCAGGCTGGGCCTGCCAGACGGGCACGATCGCCGCCTGGATGCGCTGAAGGTAGTCAGGCGAGGCGGTGGTAAAGGGGGCAATCAGCGCGAGCAGGTGCGCCATCACCTCGCCTTCATCGGCAAACAGGCGCAGATACCCTTCTGGCTCGGCTTGAGCGAGGATAGGTCCCAGGGTGGCTAGCGCCTGCCTGGCCTTGCCCTGGGCGTGCAGCGCTAGCGCGCGCAGCATCTGGATCTCGATGAGCCGACCATGAGCACCTGTCCCAACGGCGATCTCCAGCAGATGGTCCAACAGAATCTGTGCTTGAGAGAGCGCCAGGGCATTCGGGTGGCCTCGTCCACGTGCGATCAAAACCCGCGCCAATGTGACATAGCCTGCGTAGCGACCCTTCCCCAGGGGGCTCGTGAGCGGATCGTCAGAGTGTAACCCGCAGGTCGAGGCCCACTGCAAGGCAGGATCAAGCTGCCCGCAACGCAGGGCAAGGCGGACCGGAAGCAGGATCAACACGTCTTTGCTCCTCTGGGGAACTGGAAACTGCGCCACGTCAAACGCTTCGCTCTCTAGGAGCTGCCTGGCTCGCTCGCTGTTGCCTTGCGCCAGGGCCACACGCGCCAGGACTCCGAGTCCGAGCAGTGCCAGCCAGGGGCTGGGACGAGCAAGATCCAGGTGTGGAACCAGTTCGAGGGATTGCAGGGCCTCGGACTCCGCTTCTTGCAGGCGATTCCACTCATACAACAGGACGCCATAGCGCTGATGCGCCATGGCGAGAGCCAGGGACGGGAGATGGTGGTGCCAGGCGAGCGCGCGGAACAAGTCCTCATAGAGCCGTCCCAGTTCGCGTAATCGCCCCAGCTCCTCGTACAGCTCATCGAGACTGGCGATGACCACGAAATTGGGGCTGGGTGAGCCCTCAGGCAAGGCTTGCCGCAAGGTCTGCTCCGAGGCCAGGAGGTCCCCACTGACGTGATAGGCAGCCCCAAGGAGCACGCGCTGGCGCCAGAGGGTGAACCGACTCCAGGTTGTCTCAGGTCCCGTGAGCGAACGCGTCATCTCCGCAGCGCGGGAAAGCGCCTGCGGGATATCCCCTCGGACCAGCGCCAGCGTTGCCTGTTGCAGCGCCAGCTCTCGTTGCAGTTCTGCCTGTGCCTCGGGATCGTCCTTTTCATGCGTCTTGAGCAGCGCTGTGAGGTGCTTGATGACCCCTTCCGGGTCAGGCGGCTGCGACGTGCGTAGGGGCTGGGTCCAGATCAAGGCAAGGGAGAGATACACCGAGGCCGCAATGATCTCCTGCGGAAGCCGATCCAACCAGTGGCCGAGGCGCACGAGCTTGCCTTGCTCCACCAAAGATGGCACCAACTCCGCCAGCAAGCGTGCCGCATGAGGCAGGTCGGAAGCTCGATACGCATACTCACAGGCGTCCTCTGCCCACCCGTGCTGCTCATACCAGCGACTGGCTCGACGATACAAGTCTGGCACGAGTTCTGGCTCCTGCTTCTGCAACTGTGTGCGCAGCGTTTCGGCAAAGAGGGGATGGTAGCGATACCAGGTATCGGTGGCATCCAGCGCACTCATGAAGAGATTCGCCTGCAGCAGGCTTGCCAGCTTCAGTTGTCCACCAGCCTCTTCGGTCACGCTCTCGCAGAGCGGCCCGCTGAGCCGCTCCAGGATG
>DATAYF010000395.1:0-4286 GCA_036272735.1 Ktedonobacteraceae bacterium | reverse complement strand
CTTGTTGCCGCAGGGATTAAAAAGCTGGAGACGAGTGAAAGGCATGGGCCACCACTCACCCAACTGATCGATCAGAAAGGTGCTCTCTTTGAACTGCGCATTGGTGACAAGAACATTGCCCGCGTCTTCTTCTTTTTTCAGCAAGGCCAACAGATCATTTTGACGTAATGGATATGTCAAGAAACAACAGAAAGTTTTTGGGAACGCTTCAACGCTATCTGGGGGCTCTGGGTTATCGTATCGAGATCAGCGTCATAGACAATCGCACGGGCAATAGAGCGGGAAAAACTTCCTTTTCCCGGGCGTAAGAACGAAACAGGAGCAAGTCTTGTGTTTGGGCGTTGTTGATCTCCCCGTGTTTCAGGGAGAGATACGCTCCTTTTTGATCGACAGGTGTCACCTTCACCTGGTCGGTTCCGCGGAAAGAAAATGAAACCAGAAACGGAGCAACTGCTGCATCAATGCCGGGCGGCGCTCTTGCAGCAGAGCAATGGACAACTCGAGGTGCTGTTCGCGTCCTGGTTCGAGCGCATGGTCGGTGAAGAGCTCATGGAGGAAGATCTCGATGACCTCTGCCTGCTGCTAGGCTATGGAATACGCTCGTTGCATTCAGATATCGTGTACACGACCTATACGGCCTGGTGGGAAGTCGAGGGCTTTGCTGATCTCGATGGCGAGTTTGTGTGCCGAGATGTGGCAGCTCTCCAGCACCGCCTCATCACGATGTCGATCAAGCAGTTTGGCCTCGTCGCCGAACTGGCCTATCAGGTCTGCGTGCTGGACGCTGAGGCGGAGGGGCAGCCTTGCCCCCCCGACCGGACAGGAGTGGCTGCGCTCCCTGGGCGCCTGGCTTGGTGCTGGCACGAAAGAACCTTTCCACAGCCAGGCCTGGCGCAGCGCGCCACACACAACTCCCCCCATTCCCCGACAGCAACTCACCCGCAAACAGCGCAGAGCCCAGCAGCGCAGGCTCGAGGATGAGTTGGTCGAGCAGGCGTGGCAACGTGGCTATCTGCTGCTGGGGCCAGATGTTGGCACGCAAGTGCCGATCCTCGTCCAGAGCAGGTGCAAAAAGCATCGTCGCCCGTATATCAGCGTGCAGCAGAAGGGAGCGCAGTTTGCCAGCATCAGTATTGAGTTACGAACGGTTCGCAAGGCATTTGAGGCGGAAGGAAAACTCTTCAGAGGCGCGCCTCTCCCCGCTTTCACGCCGACCGACGAGATCCAGCAGCGCCTGACGTCATTCGCTGCGCACTACAGCGCTCGATCAGAGACGGTACCCCAGGAAGCATTGAGGCTCGCCCCGCAGGGAGAGGTCTTTGAACTGAAACAAGTTCTGCAGGCAGACGTTCCCAGGGCGGTGGAGGATTTCATGGCGCTGTGGCCGGACATCCTGGCACACTATGAGGCCCAGCTTGAAGCCAGACGGGTTACCTACGAGGAAGCCCTGGCACGCTACGAGGCCCAGCTTGAAGCCAGGCGGGTTGCCTCCCTAGAGCGGCAGCGCGAGGCGGAGGAAGCGAGAAAGCCGGCGTGGATCAAAGCGCTCGCGCGTTTGAGCGCGCAGGGACAGGGAGCAACCTGTCCGGAGCTCGATGAACGGGTGGTCTTGCCTGCAGAACGGGTGACCCGGCTCTCCAAAGAGCAGCTGGGGGCATTTCTGGCCTTTCTCAAGGTGCCCGCCAGCTCGCGGGAGATGAAGGCCAACCTCGTGCAGCAGCTCTTGACACGCCTGGAGATAGACAAACTCGCCAAAGCCCAGTTTTTTGAAGTCTTTGCTTTCGAATTGGCTGTGCCGCCCCGGGAACTCGAGACACTCCTTAGCTGCACGACGACCGAGCGCAAGCGCTGGACGGAAGAGCAGAAGCTTCCCGTCCTCGGCAATGGCAGCTTTCGCAAGGCTGGCAGCGACCACGCCTATGTCGTCTACGATCGACGAGTGATCCTGGCCCTGGCGAGTAGCGACATCGAGGCCTGGCGCAGCGAACACCGGGCCATTGTGCGCCAGGCGGCTGCGGCCGCTAGAAAAACGCAGCGCCAGGAGCAGCAGGCGCACGGGGGCTAGAGATGTGCTGCGTTGGCATGCAATGACCGGCTGTGTTGCAAAAACACGAAGAGGAACACAAAGGACGGAGCTTCGTCGTTCTTCTACTGTGCTTAGATGGCCACTCCGAACAGTTCTGCGATGAACGCCGCCTGCCTCAGACTATCGCCTTTGCTCACTCCTTGCATCTGTCCTTTTCTCATCATGTGTATTCCTTCATATCCCTGCAATGTTCTCCAAGCTGTCTCGAAAGAAAAGAAGCCCATGCCTGGCTTGACGAGTCGTTTGATGAACCGATAGTCTTGTTCGACCAGATTGTTCAGATACTTGCGTTGTCGAAGTTCACAAGATACGGCAAGAGTCCTTTCCACTTTCAACTCACAGAAGGCTTTGGGATACGCCGCATTTTTGTCGACGGTGATCACGCGGGGAGTCACGGTGTGGCAAGCTTCCAGTGCTTTCGCGAAAAAGCGCTTCGCCGCTTGGGCATCACGGGTTGCGCTCAGCAAGAACTCTAAGGTGTTCCCTTGAGAGTCCACTGCACGATAGAGGTACATCCAAATCCTCTTGACCTTTACATACGTCTCATCCACGCGCCACGAATCATTGGTAGTCTTGAGATGAGGCCGACAGCGCTTTTCCAACTCAGGGGCATAGCGCTGCACCCAACGATACATCGTCGTGTGGTCCACAAAGAGTCCTCGCTCCGCCATCATTTCTTCCACGTCTCGATAGCTGAGCGAATAGCGCAGATACCAGCGGACGCAGAGCAAAATAATCTCTGCCTCAAAGTGACGCCATTTGAAAGGAGCAGACGAATCCATACCGGGGATTCCTCACGATCTTCGAAATAAGCCCAAGCTTACCATGTTCCTCCTCCTTTTTGCAACACAGCCCAATATAGTACCCATGATACTCAGCACCAGCCGCCGGATCAATAACGTCGTCAAATCGTCTCAGCGTCACAATATATTCTTGAGCGTTCACAGTCATTTTTTTCATGAGAGCCATCAATGATTCTCCTGTCTCAGCCCATTTCTCCCCTTTAGGCTGTGAGAGAGCGGGTGTGTTTCCAGTTCAAGAGCCTCTCCAGGTTGACTTGGACAATTATACTCCTCCCGCCAGCTTCATGTTGGGATTGACAAAATGCTATCCATTTCTGTTTGAACTCAAAACGGATTTGTAACCCATATTTTGGCAGTTCCCAGGCGCAGCAAAACCATCCAAACTTCACAAGAAGAGCAGTTTCTTGCCTCACCATTGTTTTTATTTTGATGGGCCTTGGAGTCAGGCTATTGTTGGCTTGAGCCATTCTTATCAACTCAAAACGGTCTGTGAAGTATAATTTGCCGTTGCACTTGTGACCTATGAATTGGCCCAAATTGCCACCTTATGGGTAAAAGTTCAGCATCCCTGATGGGATACTGGGCAGGGCTGGAAGAACGTCCTGAACAATTTGTGGCTGATCCTCTAGCCCTTTGTCTTTGGGTGCTTGCTCTGGCCCTGGATGCTTCTCTTCGAGCTCCCTTGCCTACGCACTGGTTTGGCGCAACTTTCCAGCATCATGAACCTCTTCCACGCTCGGCTCCCGACCTGACAGAAGAGGGATTATTGGTGATTGCCTTACGTAGCGGAACCCCACGTTCGGTGGAAAATTGTCAAACTTTGTTTTAATTGTAAGGCTTTATTTTACCCCTACACCTGACGCGCTACTTTCTTCTTCCTATGATACAAGTTCCTCTGGTATAATTTCTTTGTCATTGAGTGATACTTCATCATGACGTCTTCTTGAAAAAGCCCCCCGTCTATTTTGGTGGAGGACAGAGCGCTTATGTTCTTCCCAGTAACGAAGATCTGACGGAGAGACAGGTTTTCCTTTTTCGCTACCTGACTTTCAATCATTTTTTGTCTGTGTTATTGTAAATTTTGAAATTATGCGGCTCATGTTCACTTTTGGGGCAGCGGATTTTCATCAAAAAATCGAGGACTGGATCGCTCTAACAGAAGCGATCCAGTCCTCAACTTTATTGTTCGTGGACAGGTGTACGACTTTATTTTCCGTCTACATCAGATCCGATTAAGGAACGACTTTATTTACCAGGGAACAAGTTTATTTACCAGGGAACGACTTTATTTACGCTCTACAACAGATGAATTTGCAACATTCCTATTCTACTCCACCGTGACTGATTTGGCTAAGTTGCGGGGTTGGTCAACGTTGCAGCCTCGTGCCACGGCGACG
>DATAYF010000394.1:0-12184 GCA_036272735.1 Ktedonobacteraceae bacterium | reverse complement strand
GCACCAGCTATTGGGGGCCGTGCCGCAAGAGACGGCGCTCTACGAGGAGCTTAGCGCCTGGTCCAATCTGGACTTTCACGCCGACCTGTTTGGCATTCCGCGCCGTGAGAAGAAAGAGCGCATCACCAAAATTCTTGAACTGGTGCAACTGCTCGACCGCAAAGACTCGCGCGTTAGCACATTTTCCGGTGGCATGAAACGCCGCCTCGCCCTCGGTCGCGCCCTGCTGCACGATCCCCAACTGATCTACCTCGACGAGCCAACATTGGGCGTCGATGTGCAGGCCCGCCGCGTCATCTGGGATTACATTCTCTCCCTCCGCGAGCAGGGCAAAACGGTTCTGATTACTACCAACTATCTCGAAGAGGCCCAGGCGCTGTGTAGTACGTTGGCAATCATCGATCATGGAAAATTGATTGCAGTCGATACCCCTGATCATCTCAAGCGTACGTATGGTGGCAGCGTGATCGAGCTAGACCTGGCACGGCTCCAGGATGTGACCAGCGAGCTACGCGCCTTGCCGAGCGTCAGCGATGTCGTGCAGGACGGCATGCATATCACCGTCACGACGCAGGGCATCGAACGCATTGTCCCGCGGGTCGTCAATATCGTCTCGCAAGACAACGAACTGCGCGATATCACCGTTCGCGAACCAACACTCGACGAGATCTTCTTGCGCTTGACCGGCACCGCATTGCGCGATTAGGAGACGAACATGCAATACATCGCTTACACGTTGCGGGTGATCTGGGCCTGCATGAAGAAAGATATCAAAACCGCCCTCACCGAGCGCGCTTTTACAATTATCAGCACGCTCGTGCCGCTCAATGTCACCATTTTGTTGAGCCTTTTCGTTGTCGGTGGTGGCTATGCTCCTACCGCTGTGGTGATGAACGATCACGGTCCCTACGCGCAGCAATTTTACC
This sequence comes from Ktedonobacteraceae bacterium, assembly GCA_036272735.1. Classification (GTDB taxonomy): domain Bacteria; phylum Chloroflexota; class Ktedonobacteria; order Ktedonobacterales; family Ktedonobacteraceae; genus DATAYF01. Next base: position 11,258 of record DATAYF010000394.1, on the reverse strand, counting down.
AGGCGATGGCCAGGGCGCATTCGTTTCGCCTCCAGCAGACCAGTGCGACCCAGGCGCAGTCGCTCCTCCAGGGCGGACGCATCGTCGCTGTGGTGACCATTCCGCAAGATTTTGATACGCGTATTCAGCAGAAGCAGCCCGTCAAGGTGCAGGTTGCGGTGAACAACCTCAATACCGACTTTACCAACGACATTCGGCGCGCTGTGCCGCTCTCGATCACCAGCTTTTATGCCAAAGCTTTTCCCGACCTGGTGACGATTACACCGCACGAGCAGGATGCGTATATGCAGGATACCGACTACATTCCCTACCTGGCGGTTTCTATCCTGGTGATCGGCCTCTTGCTTGGTGGCACCCTGCTTTCCAGTGTGGCGGCGGCGCGTGAATGGGAAAAGGAAACCATGAAGGAACTGTTGCTCTCGCCCGCCAGTCGCTGGTCGATGATCGTTGGCAAGATGCTCGGTTCGTTTGTGATGAGCCTGGCCTCGGTCGCTATTGTTTTACTGATCCTCATCTTCGTCGTCGGCATCTGGCCCGTGCATTGGGGCGAGACGATTGCTTATAGCCTGCTCAGCCTGGTGATCTTTGTCGCCTTTGGCACCTTGCTGGGGACCCTGTTGAAGCAGCGCTCGACGGTTGTGCCGCTGGCCTTCGGCATCGCTATTCCACTGTTCTTTTTAAGCGGGGCCTTTGGTCCCATCTCGTTCAACACGCTGCCCATTCAGGTGATCGCGCAGGCTTTTCCAGTCTACTACGCCATCGTGTTGCAGCAGCACGCCTTTCACGGCTTCCAACTGAACGATTATGGCCTCGGCACCAACACGCTGATCCTGTGTGTATATGCGCTGGCCTTGATTGTGCTGGCCGCCATCGCTTTGCGACGTAGTACCGTCGTGCACTAATCTGAGAAGGAAGAGAAACGATGAGAGAGTTTTTTCGTACGACGTGGGTGGAGCTTTGGAAGGACCTGCGCATCTGGATTCGCCAGCCCGCCGGTATCGCCGCGACTTTTGTGCCCGCCATCGCCTTCTTGCTGGTGCAGGCGTTGGGCGCGGCCGCCGTGGGGCGCAGCCCCATCGCGTTGGTGACGCTGGATCATGGTGCCAAGGGGCAGCAGATGGAACAGATCTTTCATAGCGCCGACGTGTTTCGCATCACCGATGCTACCCCGCAGCAGGCGCGCTTGCTCTTTAAGCAGGTCAAGGTAATTGCCATTATCACCATTCCAGCGAACTTCACGCAACGCGTGCAGGCGCACGATAGCTCACCGGTGGACGTGAGCGTGAATAACCTTAATCTCGATTTTACCAACGATGTGCGTCGCGCCGTCCCCGATGCCATCACGCAGTTCTACCAGGCGCAGGGGGCACAAAGTCCCATCAAGGTCACGCTGGACGAGCATAATCTGCGTAGTCGCGACGTGCAACTGTTCGAGTACAGCGTCTTACCCACCATCGTGCTCCTGATCACGATTAGCGGCCTGATCAATGGCGGACTCTCGACCGCGCGCGAGTGGGAGACGTACACGGTGAAGGAGTTGTTGCTCGCTCCCGTTTCCAAAGGCGCGATTATTAGCGGGAAGATGCTGGCTGGCTTCCTCACGTCGCTACTCTTCGGAGCGTGTATCCTGGTTATTGGCGATCTATTGGGCTGGACGCAGCCGCAAGGGATCTATTGGCTGACGGCGCTGCTGGCGATGGGGCTGCTGGCGCTGATGAGTTCGGGACTGGGCGTGGCGATAGGGGCAGCGGTGCAGCGTATTCAGGCGGTGACCGGTCTGAGTATCAACGTGTCGCTCTACCTGTTCTTCCTGGCCGGTGGCGTTGGCGTGCTGGCTTTTACGCCTGGCTGGTTGCAGAACATCGCGACCTTTATCCCGCTGACCTACGGTCGGCACGCGCTAGAGATGGCGGTCTTCTATAGCTCGTCCGACCAGCTTGGACGCGATGTGATCGTGCTTGCTATCTCCTCGCTGGTGGCTCTGGGCCTGGGCATCCTCTCGATGCGCCGAAGTATCGCCCGCTAAGCCACTTACATAGAAGGTGCTGTATGTGTCCCGTGTCCCGTACACATACAGCACCTTCTACATGCGCTTCTTCTTTTGTTTCTCCCGCCACCCCAACAGATCTGTTGCCTTTGCGTACGGCGCTGAGCAACGTTCTGGCTTGCTGATAGATGGGCCTGACATCTCCGGCGCAGACGCTTATGCAGAGCAGCGCTAGTGGCACGATTTTGCTCACCACCATCAGTTCCCAGGCATGCTCACCTGGAATAAGCCCGAATATCCCCTCATTTTGGATATCAATATGCCAGAGCTGTAATAATACGAAGCAGCTAGGCAGGCAGGTGAGCAGGATACAGCAGCGCGAGAGCCGCGTCTGAAATGCCGGACAGCACACGACGCAGATCGCCAGCACGTACGCCAAACTCGACCACTGGTATTCGTAGACCAGACTGTAGAAGCACAAATAGTATGCGACTGCCAGGAAGATCGCTTTGCTAATGTGCACGCGTTTGAGCGCGCCCCATCCGATCACCAGCAAGAGTGTGCCGTACTGAATAACCTTATAGACCGCGTCGGGCCAATGGGTGAGCGCGCTAAAGTGTAGCAGCGCGTTCAGTGTGATAATCTGGTTTGGTCCAAAATTGTCTGGATGGAGAATATTCGCTACCAAATTGTCGCTATAATATTTGCCCATGCCGCTCAAAAGCCATAGTTCCAGCGCGAAAAGCACAACGCCGATCAACGCCACCACGTAGCGCCGTTTGCAGAGCAACGCTGGCAGAAAGAGCAGTCCAATGGGCTTCACGAGCAGACCGTACCAGTAATAGAGACCACTTAACACCGCCGGTTTGCGCCTGACGAGATTCATCAGCAAGAGCAAGAGAAAAATATTCAGCACAAATTGAAATTGCCAGGCGGCAAGCTCCAGGTACGTGCTAAAGTTCGTGAGCAGGATGAAGACGGCAAATTGTATGTATGTATTGCTGCGGAAGCTCCAATAAAAATAGGCGAAGACGGCCAGCGATACCGCTAGCTTGATCCACAACCAGACATATGGCGCCTGTGCGGGCGCGAATTGCATCAGCAAGGAGCCAAGCAGGATGGTAAATAGGGGATGATACACATTGCTGTTGGCAAAGTATGTCTTTGCATACATCGACCCCTCTGCCAGCGGACTGCCGGTCAATTGTCCGCCATGCCAGAAGGCCCACGCGCCACGTGGTATCTGGTAAAAGTCGATGCCTTTTGCGCCATCGTGCAGCGCCGCGCCCGAAAAAAAGATGTCGAGCCAACCGGTTTTGCTCACCGATAGATAAAACATGCAGTGAATAAGCAGCCCCAGATACAGTAAGCGATAGGCCATGAGATGCGTATAGATTTTCTTCGCGTTCCATCCTCTGCTCATGCCTACCTCATTGCTTGATGCTACAGTGGTACTCGTTATAGGTCGCGATGTTGGCAAAGCCTAAACGTTCGTAGCAGGCCAGCGCAGCGCTGTTGTGCACCTTCACGTTCAGCCCGATATGCTCAACGGTGCGCAACAGAACCTGGCAGAGCCTCGCGCAGACCGCTGTACCGAAGCCGCGCCCACGGTACGCGGGATGGGTCGTCACATTACCAAGCGTGGCTACTTTGAAGCGTGGCGAGTAGACGTGCACTCCGGCAACGCTCACCAGCATACGATCCATGTACAAACCAAAATAATGCTGAGTTTCCAGCATGCGGCGCTCGAACCAGTTCGTAGGGTAACTTTCGTGATAGATCTGCTCGATAGAGTCAAGATCGTCGATGTTGAGCTGCACAGCGTGCGTGGTATCAATGTTTGCCAGGCGTTCGCGGTCGTGCAGCGCCATTTTGTAGTGCGGGCCGTAGGACGTGATGTGGTAGTCTTCCTCCAGTATTGTGATGGCGTTGCTGGTGAGGTGCAGGTCGAAGGTTCTGGGGAGCAGTGGGCGCAGGGCCTGCAAAAATGTAGCCTGTGTCTCTGGTTGGTCGCTAAGTGCGAGCAGTACGGGCGTGGGGCCGCCTGTGTAGAGAAGCGCGATCTGTGGAGGCGTGTCCTGCGTGGCGTACCAGGTGGTGTATGGCCAGCAAAAATCATCGAGGTCGCCAATTTCGTAGAGGTGCAGCGCAACATTCTTGCGTAGAATATCTTCGATATACCGCTTATCGTGCAGGGTGATGAGCTTCATAAAATATTGTTTCCCTCGCGTGTTCGTCGCTCACTGTTTCTCTGAACCTCTGAGCGCGCAGCGCCAATCACGTCATGGCGTGATTGGTCGGCAGAAGGGCTTAGTTGTTCAGACCCCAGGGACGAGCGCGCTTGCGTGCCTTCTGTGCCTCCTGCGTGTTGCCAACCGTCTCGTACACATCAGCCTTCAACTGCCAGGCTCGTGCGTAGCCTTTATCCATCTCCGTGGCCTCGTTGAGCGCGTCGAGGGCGGCACGGTGGTGCCCCAGGTGCATGAGTGCCTCGGCTTTGTTGCACCAGGCGACGGCACTGAGCGAATTGATGAGCAACGCCCGCGTGTAGGCATCGACCGCGCCCGCAAAGTCACGCAAGCAGGAACGTGCATTGCCCAGGCCATTCCACGCCTGGAAGCTTTTGGCGTCGTGCGCCAGTGCCTGCTTATAGGAAAGCACGGCCTCGTCGAGCATATTCAGCCCGATCTGCGCATCGGCTTTGCCGTTCCAGGCCGAGACGTAGAGCGGATCGATGGCGAGCGCGTGCTCGAATTGGACCAGGGCTTGCTGGTGACGCTGCATACGGTTGAGCACCAGACCCGCGCTGACCCACACCACCGGATTTTCACTGTCGATCTCGGTCGCTTGTATGTACGACTCCAACGCCTTGCGATAGTTTCCCTGGTTGTAATGCGCCGTCCCCTTCCCGTTCCAGGCGTAGAAATTGAGCGGGTCCATGCGCAGCGCCTCTTCATACGCGAGCAGTGCCTGCGAAAACTGCTGATTGCGCAAATACTGATCACCCTCGCGGCACTTTTCGCGCACGCTGGTGGTGCTATGTGTCAGGTAGGTAGCGGCGCTTTTGCCGACGTGAGCGGAAGTTGCGGCCGTGACACTGGCGATACTGTGCTGGCTCGTGTTCACGCGCTGCTCGGTCCCTGAATACGTCAATGCGCGTACCTTGCCGGTCGTCGTAGTCGGTCGATTGGCATAATCGAAGGCGCGCATGAACTCCATCATATCGGTATAGCGGTTTTCGGGACTGGGAGCCAGTGCTCGCAGCAGCACGCCATCAAGCGACGTGGGCAGATCCCTATTGAGCGAAGTCACGGGTGGGATCGCACCGCCCTTGGGATCGAGTGGATGGTAACCTGTCAGCATTTCGTATAGTACAACCGCGCTCCCATATTGATCGCTGCGTGGATCGACGATGCCACTGGTCTGTTCGGGGGCCATATAGCCGACCGTGCCGCGTACCGTAATGGTTTTGCCAACGCTGGTGCCAGGTTCCAGCGAGCGTGCAATGCCAAAATCAGTAATCACCAGGCGTTGATCTTCCTGGTGGATCAAGATATTTTCCGGCTTGATATCGCGATGAATGACCGGGCGTGGGCGCGTGTGGGCATAGTGCAACGCGTGCGCCAGTTGGTGGAAATTGTGCATAGTCTCCGTGGCTGGCAGCGGACCGTTGACCTGGGCAAGACGTGTACGCAGTGAACCCGCCGTGTACAGTGGCATAACCAGAAACACGCTTGGCCCATCTTTACCGTAGTCGAGTACCGACGCGATATTAGGATGGTCCAGCGTGGCCGCTATACGAGCTTCGCGCAGAAAATGCTCGCGTTCGTTCGCTGTGGTTTTGCTGGGTAATAGCACCTTGATAGCGATGTGACGAGATAAATGACGATCTGTCCCTCGGAAGACTGCTGCATACCCCCCTTTGCTCAATAACGCCTCTACCACATATCTCCCTGCCAGCGCTGTGTTTAGTAAGGGCAGTGCACATGCTCGACAAAACAGTTCGCTGTCCCGATTGTCATATCCACAATCAATCAGATCGGCGCAGCGTCGCATTCCCTCCTCCGTCTCATAGTGATGCACGCGTGGTACATCTGGCAAAATAATTGGTTCCTGCTTAAATAATGACATAGTATCAATAGCATTTCACAAAACATCGAATATGTTCGCGACCTCCCTTGCGGGCAATACCGCTTAAATACGAAGAATGGAAGCTCAATAAGGATGAGGTAGAATAGCCAAATTGAGCTTGCCATTGCATTTATTTAAGCGGTATTGTCCCTTGCGGGGGGCGTTTCCAGGGCCCTGACCGCCTCCTTACATATAGGCATTCATATCTCTAAGCGTAGAAAATATCCCTTGCGAGATCGTTATTCCTTCGTTTTATACAGATTCAGATGGAGATTCGGCTTCGGATTCCAAAGAACGTGCCCACTCCTGGCTAGAACGCGCCTCTTGCTCGCGCCCCAGCTTTTCTAATACCACTGCTTTGTTATACCACGCGTCGGGTTCTTCTGGGGCAAACGCCGTGGCCTGTTCGAGCGCTACCAGTGCTTCATCCAGACGACCAAGCGCGAAGAGTGCCAGGCCGCGATTGTTCCAGGCTGCGATATTGTGCATGTCGACCGCTAAGGCACGATCTAAGGCGACAAGCGCCTCTTCATGCCTGTTCATCTCATGGAGCAAGCTGCCCTTATTATACCAGGCGGAGGTTAAACCGTCATCGTATTCAAGAGCGTGATCATACGACTCAAGGGCTTCTTCGTACATATGCAGTGCCGCAAGCACATTGCCTCGATTATACCACGAACTTGCCATCGTTGGGTCAAGAGACAGGGCATGATCGTAATCTATCAGTGCCTCGCTGAAGCGTTTCAATTCGCGCAGGTCGTTGGCTTTATCGAACCAAGCGATGGTATTGTCGGGAGCAAGCAGCACGGCACGTTCATGCATTGCCAGAGCCTCCTCCGGCTTGCCCATGCGGCGCAAAATATTGCCTTTGATATCCCACATGTCCGCCTGTTGTTCGTTGAGTTGCAGAGCACGGTCAATCGAGATTAGCGCCTGGTCGTAGTGCTTGAGGCTGTAGAGGGTGTCGCTCATGGCTTGCCAGATGGTGCTCTGGTTAGGATCGAGTACCAGGGCCTGGTCGAAGGCTTTCATGGCGTCTTCGGGCCGATTTTGCTCAGCCAGCGCCATGCCGCGCCCGCTCCAGGCATAGACGTATCTTGGATTGCATTGAAGCGCCCGGTCGTAGCTCTGCATTGCCTCCTCGTAGCGGCGCAGTTCATGCAGGGCGTTGGCGTGCGACGTCCAGAGTTCTGGATCATCCTCACGCAGCTTGAGAGCTTGATCGAAGGCAGCCAGAGCCTCTTCTGCACGTTGCAGGTGCAACAGTGTTGCGCCCTTGCCACTCCACGCGTTGATCTCGCTTGCATCGATCTCAAGCGCCCGTTCATACGCGCCGAGAGCCTTTTGGTAGTTTCCACGCTCGTACGCCTGGTTGCCCTTGATCAGCCAGTTTTGTGGATTTGTGGGCTTCTGGGCCAGGCGTAGGCCAGGCAGCACTGCGATGCGTGCCTGTGTGGGTGTATCCTCGTCGTCCGCTACCTCTGTTGGCGTAATCACCTGGCTGCCCACACGGGTCACAATATTGGGTCGCCCAGGACGTGGGGCCTCGCCGCTTTCCACGCCCTTCGTCTTGATTAAAAAGACCACCGGCCCATCTTGTCCATAATCGGTGACACGAATGCTCGCAGGATCATGGATGCGCGACGAAAGTGAAACGGCCAGTTCGGCATCTTGGAGAAATTCGACCTTCTTATGTTGTTTCGCACCACGCGGAATAAGTACGCGGACCGTTACCAACATTCCTTCGTGATGATCGACAGCCCGCAACGTGACGATGCCGCGTTCTTTCTGATCGAGCGCGCGAATCTCGTAGCGACCCTGCAAAAAAGCGCCCGCAAGGGGAATGCCACAACGAGCGCAAAAACGGGCTTTCTCTCTATTTTCGTAGCCGCATTGTTCAATGTCCAAACACTTTCCCATACATCCGTCCTGCTTCCCTGTCCGCCAGCCAGTATTACTAGTATCTACCTACTGAAACCATGTGCCTCTACTGTACGGGAGTAGTGCCGTTTTGTCAACCGTTTGCCGTTATTAAACGACCCTCGCAAGGGAGGTCGTTCCTGCGGGGGGTCCCACCAAAGCGTGCAAGCCGGACCTTCGGCGTTATATAATACGTACCAGATGGCTAACGATCAAGGAATTAGCGCACAAAGGAGTTTGTGTGTCGATCCCATCCCCGATGAGAAAGTAGCTCCAGCAAAAAGGACAAAATTTTTTATGGCGATGTACAAAGATGTATTTGGTTCCCGCGCAACCCTGGAAGGTTCCTACGGCCAGGCTCATTACTACAGCCTGGATGCTTTGAGCAGGCGTGGTATCCAGGGTATCGAGAGCCTCCCCTTTACTGTAAAGATTGTTTTAGAGAACCTGTTGCGTCACGCCGACGGCGAACTGGTGACGGAAGACGACGTAACCTCGCTCGCGCAATGGCGACCTGGCACGACGAATAACGCGGCCGAGTACCCATTTCTTCCCGCCCGCGTGCTGTTGCAGGACTTTACCGGCGTGCCCGCCGTGGCCGATCTCGCCGCCATGCGCTCGGCTGTCGCTCGCATGCAAGGCGACCCGCAAAAGATCAACCCATTGGTTCCAGCCGACCTCGTGATTGACCACTCGGTGCAGGTTGACGCCTTTGGTTCGACGCTGGCGTTTGCGCGCAACGTCGAACGCGAGTACGAGCGCAACAGCGAGCGCTACGCCTTATTGCGCTGGGCACAGCAAGCATTCGATAATTTCCGCGTCGTGCCCCCCGGCACCGGCATTGTGCACCAGGTCAACCTGGAATATCTTGCCTCGGTGGTGATGACGAAAGAGCAGCAGGGTGAAAAGGTTGTCTACCCTGATACGCTGGTTGGCACCGATTCGCACACGACGATGGTCAACGGCCTTGGTGTGCTGGGTTGGGGCGTTGGTGGTATCGAGGCCGAGGCGGTACTGCTCGGACAGCCGGTCTATTTACTGACTCCAGAGGTCATCGGTGTACGCTTAACCGGCGCACTGCCTGAGGGTGCGACGGCCACCGACCTCGTGCTGACGGTGACGCAGATGTTGCGCAAGCGTGGCGTGGTGGCGAAATTCGTCGAGTTCACTGGCTCCGGCCTCAGTCAATTGCCCCTCGCCGATCGCGCGACCATCTCGAACATGTCCCCTGAGTTTGGGGCTACAGCGACCCTCTTCCCTGTTGATGCCGAGACGCTGCGTTACCTGCGCAATACCGGGCGCGACCCCAAACTGGTCGAACTGGTTGAGCAGTACTGCAAGGCGCAAGGCTTGTTCCGCAGCGATGATCTGCCGGATCCGCAGTTCGATGATGTGCTGGAACTGGATTTAGGCACCATCGAGCCGAGCCTGGCGGGTCCGCGTCGCCCACAGGATCGCGTGGCGATGAGCGACGTCGGCAAAACCTTCCGCGCCGCCTATGCCGAGCGTTTTCAGGCGCAACAGAAGAATGGCGCGACTGAAAACGCCTTGATTCGCCTGGGTGCAGAGGGCGGCAAGGCCGATCCTGATCCCGTCGCACAGTACGAGCAAAACACTACTACTGAACAGCGCGACCAGAAGACCGTTGCCGAGCAGAACGTGGCCGTGGATATTGCTGGCGTGCAGGCACGTATGAGAAACGGCTCCGTGGCGATTGCTGCCATTACGAGTTGCACCAATACGTCTAATCCCTCGGTGATGATTGCCGCTGGCCTGCTTGCCAAACACGCCGTCGAGCGTGGACTCTCGGTCATGCCGACCGTGAAGACCAGCCTGGCTCCCGGCTCGCGTGCCGTGGTCGACTACCTGGAAAATGCCGATCTGTTGTCATACCTGGAGGCGTTGCGTTTCCACCTGGTGGGCTTCGGCTGCACCACCTGCATCGGCAATAGCGGACCGTTGGCCGAGCCGGTTGCCGAAGCAGTACAGGATAACGACCTGGTCGTGGCCGCCGTTTTGAGCGGGAACCGCAACTTCGAGGGCCGCATCCATCCACAGGTGCGGGCAAGCTTCCTGGCCTCGCCGCCTCTGGTCGTGGCTTACGCCCTGGCGGGTACCGTCGATATCGACTTGACGCAACATCCGCTGGGCAATGATAGCAATGGCGATCCGGTCTACTTGCGTGATATCTGGCCCTCACAGGACGAGGTGCGCAAGGTCGTGTCGCGAGCGGTCTCACCGGCCATTTTTGAAAAGAATTACGCCCACGTCTTCGAGGGTGACGAGCACTGGCAGGCGTTGAGCAACTCGACTGGCACGCTCTTCGAGTGGGATAGCAATTCGACCTACGTGCAGGAGCCACCATTCTTCCAGGACATGACCGACGAACCCGCGCCGATCCATGATATTCACGGAGCGCGGGTGTTGGCCCTGCTCGACGATTCGATTACCACCGACCATATTTCGCCCGCTGGCAGCTTTGCTGCCAACAGTCCCGCCGGTCAATACCTGCAAGAGCATGGCGTCCAGCGCCGCGACTTCAATACCTACGGGGCCAGACGTGGCAACCACGAGGTTATGGTACGCGGCACCTTTGGTAATATTCGCCTGCGCAATCGGCTTACAGACGATAAGGAAGGCTACTACACGCGGCACCTGCCCGATGGTGAGGAGACCACGATCTACGCAGCCTCGGAACGCTATCAACGCGACGGTGTGCCACTGCTGATCATTGCCGGGAAAGAGTATGGTTCCGGCAGTTCGCGCGATTGGGCTGCTAAGGGCCCACTGCTGTTGGGGGTCCGCGCGGCCATCGCCGAAAGCTTTGAGCGCATTCATCGTAGCAACCTGGTTGGTATGGGCATTTTGCCCCTACAGTTTAAGCAGGGTGACAGCAAGGAGTCGCTCAATTTGACGGGGCACGAGGTCTACGATATCGTTGGTCTGGAAAAGGGCCTGAAGCCGCGCCAGGAGGTGAGCGTGAAGATCACTCGTGAGGATGGCTCGTCCTTCACGATTGAGACGACAGCGCGCTTGGATAGCGCCATCGATGTGACCTACTACGAGAATGGCGGCATCCTGCAAACGGTGCTGCGCCGTCTGCTAAAAGCATAAGCAACGCCAAGGCCAACACATAAAGGAACGTTAATGGTTTCCGGAAACCATTAACGTTCCTTTATGTGTTGGCCTTGGCGTTGCTTATGCTTTTAGCAGACGGCGC
>DATAYF010000393.1:0-2925 GCA_036272735.1 Ktedonobacteraceae bacterium | reverse complement strand
TGATGGTGTGGCACACCATCAGTATTCATCTATGCGACTCCTTTATTCATTTGATCCTCACTCATGCGCTGCGTCTATATCAATGGTATGATGTTACAGTGGCTGTTTAGCGCCTCTACGATATAGCAATGCGCTATACTGACAATTAAAACTGGCTGATTGAAAAATGAAAGAGTGAAGGATCAGTACAAATGACGACATTTCCTGAACCGCGTGACTTACAGCAGCCTCAGGCTCCAGCCTATCCTGTGCAAATGGCTACTCCTGCACCTGAGCAGGCGACGCGTGATGCCGTCGTAGCGCAGGGTCTTGTGCGGACATTTGGGCAGAAGATTGCGGTCAATAATTTGAACCTGACTGTGCACGCGGGTGAGTTTTATGGCTTTTTGGGACCGAACGGGGCGGGTAAATCTACCACCATTAAAATGCTGGTCGGTCTGTTGCGTCCCAGCGCGGGCATGGTCCAGGTAAGCGGGATCGATGTCTGGCGCGACCCGGTGAAGGCGCGCTCCGTGATCGGTGTGTTGCCGGAATACTTGAACCTGTACGAGCGCCTGAGTGGGCGCGAGTTTATCGTCTTTTCCGGCCACATGTATGGGGTGCCCAATGTGGATATTCAGCGACGGAGTGAAGAGCTGCTGCACGTGCTGGACCTGCTCAGTGATGCCGATAAGCTGATCGTCGATTACTCGGTTGGCATGCGTAAGAAGGTGGCGTTAGCGGCGGCGATCATCCATCGCCCGCAGGTGCTGTTCCTTGATGAGCCGTTCGAGGGCATTGATCCTGTCAGTTCACGGGTGGTGCGCGATATTCTACAGGATCTGACGCGGCGGGGCACGACCATTTTCTTCTCGTCACATATCATGGAAGTAGTGGAGCGCCTGTGTACCCGCGTGGGCATCATCAATCGTGGGCAGTTGGTCGCCGAGGGCACGTTGCAAGAATTGCGCGAGCGTGCCAGTGGTGAGCAGAAAGATGCCTCTCTGGAAGATATCTTCCTCAACGTGATTGGCATGCCGAACGAGAGCCATAACCTGAGCTGGTTGGAGTAAAAGGAGCGCACAATATCATGGTGATCCACAGTGATAAGTTACGCTGGTTGTTGTGGTTGCGTTGGCGCATATTGTTGCGCGGCTTTGTTCGTGGTGGGCGCGTGGGCACGATTATCGGCACCGTCATCCTGCTGCTGTTCTCGGTCATTTTCGGGGTGGGGTTCGCGGCCGGAACCTTCTTTGCCTATCGCTTTGCCCCGCCTCCTATCAATAGCGAGGTGCTTTTTCTGGTGCTGACTGGCATCTACCTGCTCTGGATTATCGCACCGTTGATGCAGATTTCCACCAACGAGGGGCTGGACGTTTCTAAGCTGTCGCTCTTTCCATTGACGAGTGGCGAGTTGATGATCAGCCTGCTTCTCTCAACCTTTCTGGATATATCCACCATTTTTATTGCACTGATGCTGATCGCGGTGGTGGCGGGTTGGGCTTTTTCACTGCCGCTCGCGCTGCTGAGTTTGCTGGCGGTGATCATTTTCTACGTGCAGACCATTGGCATGAGCCAATTGGTGGTGGCGCTGCTCTCGCGTTTGTTGCAAGGACGCCGTTTGCGTGACCTGGGTGTGATTCTGGCCGTGCTGGTTGGTATTGCTGGCTACTCGTGCCAGTTTTTTATTGGCTCATCGGGCCTCATCCCTGCCGTGATCCACGGCACGCTCTCACAATACCTGCAATGGTTGCCTCCTGGCATGGCGGCGCGTGCTATTCAGCAGGCGTACGTGGGACAATGGGGCATGAGCTTTGTGTGGTTGGTTGCGTTGGCTGTAATCAGCGTTGTGGTGATCTTCCTGTGGCAACTGGTGGTCAGTCGTGCATTGACTGCCCCCGAGGTTGGCGGTTCGGTCGGGGCGCGTCGTCGTCGCCCGAAACAAGCTACCTCCGTTGGTGCAATGGTTCCGAATACTCCCGCCATCGCCGCGCCATCTGTTACGAAGCGTAGCCTGATCCCGCCCCAGGTACTGGCGATTACCGCGAAGGAGTTGAAATACTACCGGCGCGACCCGCAGTATGCTCGCCTGATCTTGTTGCCGCTGGCGTACGTGCTGGTGATTGCGATTAGCACAGTGCTTAACGCGAAAAATTCGCTGGGGGCGCAACTCACCACGTACAATAGCCTGGGTGAGTTGTTCGTCGCCTTCCGGCTGATGATCGCTCCGGCGTTTATCCTGCTCTCGATCTTCTCGCTGGCCTACAATACGCTGGGCTTCGAGGGTCAGAGCCTGACCACGTTGTTCTTGTTCCCGGTCAAGCCGCGCTATGTGCTATGGGGCAAGAACCTGGTGCTGTTCGTGCTGGGCGTGGTGGAGTTGGTGGTGGTGCTGGGCGTGGTCTCGTTCGTTTCGCACATCTGGATGTACACGTTGCCTGCCGTGTCGCTTGGTCTGGCTGGCTTGGGCATTGTGCTGGCGAGTGGCAACATTACGTCGGTGCTCTTCCCGCAACGGATGCGCTTTGGACGGCGTGGCTTCCAGGCTGCGGGCAATATGTCGGCTCAGGCTGGCATTCTGCGCATTCTGCTCTCGCTACTTTCGATGGTCATCACGATTATTGTGCTCTTGCCGGTGCTGGCCGCGTTGCTCTTGCCGGTTTTCTTTCACGCGCTGTGGTTCTGGGTGATCTCCATTCCGTTTGCGCTGGCCTATGGCGGCGTGATCTACTTCGTGGTAACGGCTTTGATGGCTCCACGCATGTTGAAACGTGCCCCCGAAATCCTTGAGGTGGTTGCGAAGGAGTGAACTACCACTCGGCTAAAGACCGAGTGGCTTCTTCGGAAGCCTGAGTTCACCAGACGGCGTCCCAGAAATGGGAACGACGTTTGAAAGGCTACGACACCGACAGTTGGCGCATCAGACTGTTGCTCTGTCGCCTGGCG
>DATAYF010000392.1:0-3988 GCA_036272735.1 Ktedonobacteraceae bacterium | reverse complement strand
TGCAGAAACAACGCGTCAAGGCGTTCCTAGCGCACCCACGCGTCGATCCCCACCCACGGCGCTTAACGCCAGGCCAAGACGCTTGACCGGGCGCGACAAAGCACGATACCCACCGTTTTGATCGTGTGGCAAGCGCGCACTGTCTACCGGTAGTTTGTTGACTCGGGATTTTGTCTCGTTTTAAACCCATCAATTAGTACTCATCTGAGCTCAAATTGCTCAGAATAAATGCTCGAAATCAAGCGCGATTTCCCGAGTCCACAAACTACCATTACAGCGGTGTGCTGAAAGGTTGGCCCCCTAACAGCGTCCATTTACTGTTCTCAAGCTATGTCTACTTGGCTCGATACTTCAGCACACCGGTGCGCGCTTGCCACACGATCAAAACGGTGTGTATCGTGCTTTGTCGCGCCCGGTCAGGCGTCTTGGCCTGGCGTTAAGCGCCGTGGGTGGGGATCGACGCGTGGGTGCGCTAGGAACGCCTTGACGCGTTGTTTCTGCATCGTCCCTGGAGGTTGGATCTGCACCGTTTGCCTACGGATATCTGTATTCTGGCGTACCACCTGGCTTTTGATCTCAATTTGACGCTGGGTTGTAATCGTCCTCTGGCAGAAGCTTTACCGATGACCGACTTGCACCCCTTTGCGTATCGCGATGGTATGCCCCTGGGAATGCTCGGTTAATATTGTTCAGGTTCCATTGGAGAGCGTAGTGGCGCGATTGATTAAATGAGATTTTTGCTTGCCGCCTGTTATCGATGCGTATTACGTTGAAGGTGTCGCCTATATGGCTTCGTTGGGGCGATGACGGATGATCTCATTCGTTCTGCGGCCGCTCAGGGCGTGCAATTGTATGTCGCTGGCCAATTTCGGCAACCTGCCCGTGCCGCCGTGGCCGAAACTGGCATGACGGTTGCGGTGATCGAGCACGAAGCTGGTGAGTGCTGGGGATTGCATACACTAGCGGCTGTGCTGCGCGTGCGCTGGGCACACCTTGACGTGGTGGTCGCCAATGGGTAGCATGAAACTTTATTCTTATAGCCAAAAGGTGAAGGATAGACAGTGGCTAGTGCCTGGGAAACGGCAGCGCCCAGATCCAGATACAGGCGGCAAAGGCCGCGCTGCCTGTAATCACAAAAAAGTGAAAGATTTCATGGTAGCCCCAGACTCGAGGAAATGGGTTCGGGCGCTTGCGTGCATAGACAACGGCTCCGATGGTGTAGAGTACGCCGCCAAGTACCAGCGTAGCCACCGCGACCCAGGGAAGTACCGACAGAAAGGCCGGAAGAGCCAGCACCACAATCCAGCCCATGCCGATATAGAGCGCCGTGCTTGTCCAGCGTGGGAATTTCAAGGTCAGCACGGACATGCTGACACCCAAAATCGCGAGCAGCCAGATCACGATCAGTATGCTCACCCGTACCCAGCCCGTTAAAATATTAAAGCAGAGGGGGGTATAGGTACCAGCAATCAAAACAAAAATGTTCGCGTGATCAAGTGCGCGTAATGTTTGCCGTCGCACAGCATTCCAGGTAACAATGTGGTAGAGCGCGCTGATGGTGTACAATTCGATCATGCTCAAACCGAAAATAAGCAGCGAGATCAGGCGTGGCAGATCTCCTCTGCTAAGCCAGCAGAGGATCACCGTAAGAATAATAGAAGCCAGCGCTGCCAACGCGTGTGACCAGCCTCGTAGGAGTGGTTTGATGGTTTTTTCGGCCACCTCATTTTTTATGGATTGTTCCATGCTACTTACCAGGTTTTTTATTTCAATGCTGCTCTGAACAGTATAAAACGTTTTGCTGAAAAAAGCTGCATTGCTGGCTAACACGAAGGAACTGTTTCTGCACACAAAAAAGGCTGGCAGCAATGCCAGCCTTCGCGTTTTGTTGTGTTGCTATACACCTTCCTGATACACCGCAAGATATACGTATTGCAATGCAGAGAAAGTATAGGACTTGCTCCTTGTCCGAACACCTGAGCAGGTAGCGCTAGTCACGCAGTCGCGTTGGTGTTCGCAATAAGGACCTAGTACCGATCGCGGCTTCCATAATTGCGGTTATTGGGGCGTCGATCTCTTCCCTGAAATCCGCCTCGGGCACCGCCAGAAGGACGCTCGTGAGCCTCGTTAACTGTGATGGTCCTGTTCCCCAGGGTAGAACCGTTGAGCCGTTCGATGGCGGAACGTGCCTCATCGTCGCTCATCTCGACAAAACCAAAACCTTTGCTGCGGCCGGTATCACGGTCGGTAATAACGGTGGCGAAGGTTACAGGTCCGACTTGTTCGAAAAGCTCGGTCAGTTCTTGTTCAGTTGTTTGATAGGGAAGGCCGCCGACGTAAATTCTCATAAAATGCGCTCCTGTGCTGACATCTCTCGACGAATTGACGCTCGTGGAAACCACTTCACACAGAAGCGAAACAATTACTCACTGATGCCATACACCTTTTCAAAACCACGAATATCTCTTGTTTATTCCCTTGTCCTTGAGGTGAGTAAATCCCCCCACAACGCGGAGATTTCTACCCACTTTTCAGCACTGATCCTGTCCGAGCTAAAAAACTCAACCAAATAGCTGGTTTCTCTACTATTTGGTATAGACACCGGAATAGTATTAAGTATACAACATTTTGCCATGCTTTTCAGAAATTTTTCACGTACACAGGAGACCATAGACGAGTAGAGCCATTGCTTCCCTTTCTAGATGCAGGAGGGAAGCAATGGCTCTACTCGTACAGATGCTGCAAGTTTTACACGTCACGAACTAGCGGTCATGACCGTTTCCGCTGGTATATTCCTTAACGCTATTTGTAAACGCATAGGTGCTTTGCGAGAGTCCGCTGCAGGTATCCTGGTCAGTGGTATTACCAGGACAGGAGCCGTTATCACGTGAGGTTTCCCACATAGATACTTCTCCAATATGTGTGTGCTGTGCGAATTCCATCGCTTGTTTCGCATCGCTCAGGCTGAATATTTCGCCTGCGCTATCGTTCTGACCGATCAGGTTGGTCACGCCAATCATCGACCACAATTAGCGTGATGACTTCGCTGGATAAATCGCCTGCAATTGTTTATAAAATCCATTGGCGGCATTGATAGCTTCCTGACCCATGTGGCTATCTGCACCGTCGTAATCCATCGTCAAAAGGTTGACGATACTGAAATGGACCCCCTGCGCTTTGGCGTTGTTCAGCAATCCAATGCTGCCACTAAGCAGGCTCGTGGTTGCAGATGGCAATGTGTGGATTCGCTTTTTGCAGAGCTGCCAGTGCAGTATTGCGCCGCGTGTATGAAGCGACATCGTTTTGCGTGCCGCCTTCGATATCAAAATCAAAGTGGGTCACCTGGTAAGTATCGATCACGCGCTGATACTGTTGTTGCAAACTGTTGGCATCACTGCAGGTGAGTGCTAGCTCAGAACCGGCTGCTCCACCAAACGAGGCGATGACATCTCCACCATGGTGACGAATAGCTTCGATATCACTGGTCAGGTGCGGCAGACGCTTTGCTGTCTGGTTAAATGGAGCTAGAACTGCGCTGCCCCAGGCCGCATTACAACCACCTCCGCTGACCACAAAGGCCAACGTAAAATATTTCTGACCTGTGCTCTGCATGACCGATTGGAGTGATGGACCAAGTGAGACATCTTGATAGGGAGCATACAACCGATCAGGAAACGAATGCCGTTCATGATCGGTATGGGCGGCATAGGCGGGGCTAGCCCAAAGTCCGCTCAGGAGCACGAGCAGACCAGTTACCGTGAGGGCGACAAGCCTTCGAGACATCTTCATGGAGATTCCTTTCATGTGACTATGTCCTGGTCGTCTGAAGACTCTCCCGGCTAAAGCGCGGGAGGTTCTGAGGGTTCCTTCCACGCTTCCAGCCTCCCTGCCTGGGCAAGGGAGGTTGGCTCTGATGTGGGTTCTCTCAGCCTTTTGGGCAGACGCGCTCCGGCTCGAGTCAAACCCAAGCTTCGGGGCAAGCGCTGCC
>DATAYF010000391.1:0-16409 GCA_036272735.1 Ktedonobacteraceae bacterium | reverse complement strand
TCGAGCAGTTGCTAGAAAGCTTGCCCAATACCGTCTATCGTGCCAAGGGTTTTGTGTCGTTTGTTGGCAAGAAGGCAACCTTCCTGTTTCAATACTTTCCAGGATATACCCATATCCGAGCCTTTCCGCTCCATGATCGTTCATTGCGGCGCGGCGTTTTTATTGGACAACATCTGGAGAAATCATGGTTGGCAGAACAACTAGACGCCTGTCGAGAAACAACAGCCCCGACGGCCGCGCAGCCAGGGAACGCCTAGCGAAGAAAGGACAGGGCACACCCCCAGAGCGCAGCATATTTTGCGCTCTGCTTATCCCACAGGATGTACAGAAGTTGGGCACAGCGTTGTTGCATCAACAACTGTGGTGTTGGGGATATGATATCCGCTGGCCAGCGGGGAATGTACTTCACCGGTATGGATTTAGCTCTCAGCGCCCCCCTGATGATGTGAGAGGCAGCACTGCCTACACACTTTGCCGCGACGATGGCAGAAGTATAGGACTTTGGGGGTTCGGGCTGTTGTCTGTGCAGACGGGAGCCGGGAGTCTGTTTTTGCAGCGCTATGGCTTCGTCCCACGTCTCGCCACTTTCTCCGATGCTCTTCCCCCAGCCTGGGCACCAGAGCACCTATCAATGTTCCGTATTCCTCGCACGTTGGAAGAGGGATTATTGGCCCGGTCCCTCCTCGCTGATGCATTGAATTGGGTAAGCAGGTATGAGCAATGGGTACAAGAAAACTATGGCTGTGATTATCGTAGAGAGTGCCTTGCCGCGTGGCAGCAGACGGTCGTTCCAGCCGAAAAAGTTGTGGATACGTGGAAACATTTATCCAGAGATTGCGCTACCTGGATGTGTGCGCCCAGGACACAGCAGGATGCAGAGCATTGAGAAAGCTACAGGAAAAGGGGCCTGTTCAGAAGATATAAAGGAAAGACCTATGCAAATATCCCAGCGAGGATATAGTACGCAACGCTTGCAACCACGCTTGGCGCTGGCGCGTCTCAATGATTTTGATGCAGTAGCCCAACTTTTTGCGGCATTGCACGATTACAACACGTCGCTCGATGAGAAGTTTGCCCTCGCTGCACAGTGGCAGCCTTTGCTCCGTGAGCACTTCGTACGGACGTATCAGTCCGAGGATGCGCTCTGGTTATTGGCATGGATGAACAACGAGCCGGTGGGGCTACTCATACTCGAACTGCACATCGACTCGCCACTTTTTCAGCATCACCATTGGGTAGAATTGGTTGCGCTCTACGTGGCACCGGCTTGTCGCAGAATGGGCCTGGCCCGAAGGCTGATGGCCCAGGCCGAAGACTGGACCACAGCTTATGGTTGTGACCGTATGCAACTCTATGTGACGGCACAAAATGAGCGGGCACGCGACTTCTATCGCCAGTGTGGATGGCAGCCGGTACAGGAGATCTGGCGCATGCAAGTAGGGCCGCTCTCCACAACGACAATTTCCAGTGTTGATCCTTCCGGCCAGACAGAGAATACAGAAGGAGGGTGCAGGAGCCAGAGTGACTTGTTGGAGCATGGTCATCATCAAATGGCGATGGAGACGCACGCTTCCGACCAACGACAAGATGGAAATGAAAAGCGCTCTTCCGCCACAAGGCAGGAAGGCCATAGACAAAGAGGAGAAGAAGATGCTTATTGATCCAGCGGGTGCACGCCCAAAGGCAGATCTGCGCCTGGTGCAACAAATTAAAACATGGGTTACCGAGGCACTGCATGTCGGAGAGGACACGACGTTGATGGTGACGGAGATGCGTTGCACGACTCCTGACTGCCCGCCAATCAAAACGGTGATTGCATTAATGGAGACGGCACAACCCATTCGTCAATACAAAATTCATAAACCACTCGCCGACATTTTACAAGAGGACGTCGCGCAGCTTGCGACGCTGCAACCCAAGATTGTAGGCTCTTCCGTGGAGCAACCGGCGGATAAGTGAAGCACCCTATGGCTAAAGCCAAGGGCTTCTCGCAGTCCCATCGATGGAACGTCCCCATCGAGGCGGACGAAGGCTCCTCCCGAGCCCGTTGTTCGTTGCAACCACACCGAGCGGCTTGTGGGCTCTCGACGAGAGTGTATCGGCTGGCACACGAAACGTTGGTACGTTCGTGCTTTTACCTGGCGCAACGGTTTACGCCAGAACCGGCAAACACTATTCAGTTGTTTGTGTGCAATAGAACAGGTTATAGTATAGTACAGGAGTTCTAGCATGTCAAGCAGGAGATGTCGACCCATCCCCTGCCCCAAACAAAGACTCGCTTCTATCCCCATGGCTGAAGCCAGGAGCCTTACGCTCGGGACGATAAATTGCATAAACGATGCTTTATGGTTTGGCCAAACCATAAAGCATCGTTTATGCATCCCGAATACATAGACGAATATTGATGGTTTCCGAAACCATAGATAAATGTGCATGTGACCGGGCCACATACACATACTGCGATGACATTTGAGGCAAGACGACCAACCCCTTGCCCAAGAAGGCTAGCGCTTAGATGTCGGCGTCGGCGTCACTGCTGGCGTTTTTGTCGGCGTGGGAGTTGGTGTGCCCGTTGAACCTGTCCCCAACTGGATCGTGGTATCGTCAAAGGTTTGCAGGTTCACTGGCGTGCTAGCTGGACCCGTGTAGGTGCCGGTGATGGTATCGCCGGGCTGCACGAGTGGCAGCTTGGGTGAAAGCGAGACGTTCGCCGTAAAGATGGTGTTCTGCCCGGCTACCTGGATATAGTAGACCGTGCTACCACCCTGCTGTACCGGCGAGACACGCAACACCTTCCCACTCACCGTCAGTGTTTTGGGCCCACCTCCCGAACTACCACTACCTCCACCGCCGGTATTGTTCTGCGTCAACCACTGCTGATAATCCTGTAATGCCTGTGGCAAGGAGTTTTCGAATTGCACGTTGCCGCCGTTCAAGTTGCGTGCATCAACCAGGCCGACCGACTGGAAGATGTCGCCGCTATTCGTGCTCTGCACGTAGATGGCGACCCACGTCGGGGTGTTGTAAATCTGGTAGAGCTGCACACTGGCAACATTGTAGTTACGAATGTTGGCACGCGTTGACGAGAAGGTCTTTTGCACGTTATCGCCGATGCCGAGACCCTGCAAGGGGTAGAAATTGGCCTCGTTTTTGTGCGTGTTGAAAAGAAAGACGCCCGTGCTCGAATTGTCATTCGAAGAAGACGAGGTCATGGGGATCAACCATACCGGCTGATCGACGCTGTTGTAGAGCAGTTCGGGATCACTGGCGGGTTTCTGCTGGCCCAGACCCGAAGGGTTGAACCAGGGGGCGTAGTGATACAGACCCCACCAGTTCAGGTATTGGGTTACGGTACTGGCGGGCATCACGCGGTCTACCCAGGATGGCACGTTTTGCGGGCTGTATTTGGAGATGACGCCTGTGTGAGCATTGACAAGCAGCACTTGCGAGAGCGCGTTGCCGGTATAGCCGCGAATAGGCTGCATCAGCGAGATGGTCCAGTAGGGGTGAAAGTTGTCGTCCAACTCTAGCGTGGGATCAAGCAGGCGACCGTAGGTATAACCATTCAGGTAGACGTGACGCAACAGGTCCTGGTTGAGCAGTGCACCCGGCAAGTAACCAAGCGAGCTATTGGCCTGCAGCTGATCGGTGTAGAGTTTGGGAACGGCCTGCGGATTCTCGGCATCGACGACCACAAAGCCAGGAGTGTGATTATTCGAGAGATTCACAAAAATGTTACTGTAGGATAGCGGAGCGACGTAGTACAGATGGCGTTTAATAGATTGCAGGGTATAGCTTGAGGGATCGATACTATAGGCCGAACCAAGGTTTTGTCCGGTAGAGCCCAGCACCTGTTGCCCCTTGTAGGAGGCCACGCTCTGACTAACCAGCACGATGTTGTTGGCATCGGTGGGTGGCAGTGTACTTGAGGTGGTCATATGCACATTAGGAATAGCCGCCAGCGCTTTGGCGTTAACATCGAACCAGGTAGTAAAGATGTTGATTAAAATGGTGGCCGCGATACCCAACACGGCAATCAATATCAGGCCGAAGATGCCAGCCGCGATGGAGCCGCGCGAAGTTTTGGGGGTACTGCTGGTCGTGCTGCGACTCGACGAGCGCGAGAGTCCCTGCGCGGCCAGCGAAGCCTCTTCCAGAATACCCATCGTTGGGCGAGCGAAGGCGAAGAGGCAACCGATGCAACTGAACAACAGCGGCCAACCCAGCCATTGCCAACCCCAGAACGGTCCGGTGAGCGCGGGCTGTGCCAGGTAGAGGATCAGCAGGCACACGATATAGTTAAAGATAAAGTACCTGGCGAACCAGGAGAAGAAACGGCGTGCTTCAAACTTCTCGCGCCGCCCAAAACCCAGCCGTCCGATGGTGAGAATTGCCATGACGATCAGCGCACCGATCAAGGCCAGGAGTAAGATAATCATAATAATCGCTCCTCGATACAAATGAAGACGCCTTATTCAGCCAATACATGTACGAACAAGAAGTCTTAAAAGGTGCAGGGTATGGGTGAAAGCATTGCGTATACGCTGCATCACTTCCTATTGTAGAGGACGTTGCGACCGTTAACAAGTCAAAATTGGCTCAAGGAATCAGCATTTGCACCTGTATTGATGGGGCTGTATGTGTCCGGAATACATACAGCCCCATCAATACAGGTGCAATCAGGCTTTCGACACTTCTTGACCTTTCTCATCTTGTGTTGCCGGGCTAGGCTGTGAGGCGGGCAGTACGGCTCGTCCACGCTGCAACAGATAATACAGGCCACCAGACACGATCAGGCCAACAATCCAGGCAATATCTGCACCACCCAGGTGAGGAGCGATAAAGCCGACATAGAATGTGGTGTTGGCAAATGGCAATTCGCAGAGGATGGCAACAATATAGGCAATAAACGTACGCCAGTTGATGAGTCCGTAGATACCATGTGGATCGAAGATCGCCTGGATATCGTACTGTTCGCGGCGGACAAAATAGAAATCGACGATACTGATGGCGCTCCAGGGCAGCAAGAAGTAGAGCAGGAAGTTGAGGAACGTTTCGTAGTTGCTGATGAAATTTCCCTGCCCAAGGATGGCGACCGCCGTCCCGATGATGGCCGCGACCAGGATGAAGAGGATGCGTACACTCATGCGCATGCGGAAGCGCTGTCCAACGGCGATAGCAGCCGTGGTAGTCATGAAGAAGCCGTAGAGATTGAGGACGTTGGCAGCAACAATACCCAGCAGGATTAGCAGAAACATGATGCCGCCGAGACCGTGACCGGCCTGCGCCACAACATAGCTCACGGCGTCGGCCTGGAACTGCTTCGATGCGATGGCGACAGCAATGCTACCAAAACACATCATCCAGATGCTAGAAATGACCGAGCCGAGGTAGGTCCACCAGAACGAGAGGCTCTGTGGTGTGTTGTGTGGCAGGTAGCGCGAATAGTCCGAGACGTAGGGACCATAGGTGAGTTGCCACGATGCCGTCACCGAGACCACGAGCAAAAAAGTGCCGAAGGTGAAGGGTGTGCTGCCGCTGAAGGCGTGGGATATGCCTCCTTGAAGCAGCAGACGTATCGTCAAATAGATGAAGCCGATGAGAAATAGGATGCTGGTGATGCCTTCGTAACGGTGGATCAACGTATACCCAAAAATTGCGAGCACGGTACAGAACGCGGCAACAATGATAATTGATGGAGTAACTGGCAAGCCAGTCCAGGCGGATAGTGCCTGTCCTCCGAGTACACCACTGCTGGCAAAAAAGCCAATGTACAGGATAATGACGAGGATCAGCGGCAGAATTGCGCCGTAGAACCCAAATTGTGCGCGACTCTGGATCATTTGTGGAATACCCATGCGTGGGCCTTGCGCCGAATGCAGAGCCATAAAAATACCACCGAGTGCATTGCCGAGGACAATGGCGATAATCGCCCAGATTAGCGGCAATCCCATGATGACGGCGAGCGCGCCAGTTACGACGGACGTGATTTGCATGTTGGCAGCAAACCAGAGTGTAAAGAGGCTGAATACGGAACCATGGCGCTCATTTTCTGGAATAAAATCGACGGAATGTTGCTCAATAGAAAAAGTCCGTGTCTCATCTGCCATATGATGATAGCTCCTTTGAGATAGTGGGTGAACAGGATTTCTCGGCAAGGATGGGCTACTCAAAATGAGGAATTTATGCTTAGCAACAAGATACCTGAGCCATACCATTATGTCAAGAATATGTTGGTGCTCGTGGACTGTTGCGAAGGGTGAAGGGGGATGATAAGCGCAAAACGCCCTACCAGTGGGACATTTTGCGCTTATTATCCTAAACTACTTCTCAAGTGTGCTTTTGCTGTTTCGCTCACCATCGTAAGTGAGCAGGATGCGCTTGCCGTCGTAGGTGGTTTCCAAGTGGACAGGACGGCCCCAGAGTGTGAAGACGTGCTGCAAGGTCTTTTCGGCGTAGATCAGATCAAGCTCCTGACCTTCGAAGAGGTGCTTGATGTAGAGTTCGCGATTGCCACGATAGTCGCCATCGTCAACAACGAGGTAGGGATAGCTGAAGTTTGTCATGCTGGCAACGATGCCATCGCGCACCTTCTGCCAATTTTTTTCAACGATCACCCACTCGTCACCCTCTTTACGGTAGAGGTAGAGATCGAGGTCTTTGATCAGATCCTCAGTCAGATAGTTGCGCAGGAACGAAACATCGTTGTCGAGTTCGCGCACCTCGAACATTTTGGCTTTGCCATGACCAGATTTGCGTGCGAGGCGTTCCTGCTCCTCACGCGTCGGATTATCCCAGCGGCGCTCGATATCCTCGAAGATCTTGAAGCCGATGTAGTACGGATTGAGCGACGTGCGCGAGGGCGAGAGCACGCCCGAATGTAAGTGTGCGAACTCGATCACTTCGGAGTCGGTAATGGTGCTTTTATCCGCTAATTCACGCATGATGCGTGAGTGCCAGATACTATTGTGGTGCAGCATACCGTTAGCAACATAGCTATGCGAGTCATCAACCGTAATATCGTAGACGTCCGCGATATCGTGCTCAATACTAACGACTTCATCGCCTGGTTCTTCGGCTAAGAACCAGCGATGTGCGTGCACGTACTGCGCCAATTTCTCGCGTTTGCGTGCAAGGCCAAAATCGATCTCGTCGGCGAACAAGCGAGCGGATGCTCCTTTGATACGAATATTGGGACCATAGCGGCGTGATAGGATGCCGTAGTTGAACAGGATAATCTGAGTCGCTTGTGCCAGTTCATCGCTGAACGTTGAGAGTATTACGCCATCGGTATGAGAGGCGCAGCCATCACAATCAAAGTAGGCGCGCAAAAAGGCACTCATGACTGATTTGGGAGAACGTAGCACGGCCTCTGGAATACATTTGGCGCGTGCCTTCGCGTGCAGATCGATACCAAGTGAGTGCAAAAGATCGAGCACGTGTGCCGAGTAGAAGACGACGCGCCAGCGTCCTCCCTGTCCATTGATCGTGCGGGCATCCCAATACAACGTAGGCTCGATGGCAAACAAGGCGAGGACCAGTTGAGCATAACGTTCCGCCGCCTCGTGGTCTCCCGAAGTGAAGCCTATAGCATTTTTAGAGACGTGAATGTTGCCATCTCCGACCAGGTAACCCAGAAATTCAGCGAATTCGGCGGTCATATGCGTCGGAGCAGTGAGCGGGAAGCGACTTCCATATAGGGGCTTGCCAGCATTGCCAGCCGTGTAGCCTGTTTGTTCGATAGCTGTGGCAATGCGATCCTGGGCATACGTGGTTTTGCCGCTCAGTGAACGATACACCGTATGAACGCCCACACCAGCGGACTGAGCAACATCAGCAATAGTAGCCGAAACGAGCCTGGTTGGTTGAGCGATGGGCACGAGTTGCGCAGGCCAGATATTCTCGCCGACACGCAGTGGAATATGTTGTCCAACCTGTACATCTCGCAAAGCGATCCACTGATTGGAGCCGATGCTCAGCTTATGCTCCTGTGCACCTTCTAACACCAGACCACGGCGGGTGCGCAGCCGTACCGTCGCGGCGTTGCGCGTAATATGACGGTCGGTAATGGGATCGATTTTATTGTCACCGCTACTTACGCGTATGCTGCTGCCTTGAGCAAGTTGTTCGTGTAACCGATCATAGCGCATAAAGCCGTGTTCAGTGAGCACAAGGCTATTGCCAACAAGGCAGGCCCAGCCCTCATTCATGACCTTAGTCTGCATCTGCGGCACGAAGTAGAGCATCTCGTTGCGCACAATTTCGAGGGTATCGCGCTGCCAGGGCTGAAGGATCGGCGAGTAGCGAATTAAGAAGAGCAAGAGGTCCTTCTCTGGCTTTTCAGGAAACTTTGGTGGTTTGCCAGGGTGTGCATCGTGTTCTGCCTCGGCGCGCCTGGCCCTGTCGTCCAGCCCCCACAGGTCGTCGTACTCGCTGCTCGGCGCTTGCATAGGCTTCTCGGTCTGAGCAGGCTCATCGTTGCGCAGGAACAGGTTGTAATCGACATGCTCCTGAATAGAGAGCGCGGCATCGAGAAAGCGTTCGACCTCCTCTTTGCCATGATCAAACTCGTATTTGGCGATGCGTTCCGCGTGCATGCTAGCCTTATCGATCATGCGGCGCGAGGTATGTTGGAAGTAGGCATTATTTTTGAAAAAGTCGGTATGACCAAAGACGTGCGCCGCCACAAAGGTATTTTGTAGCAGGTCATTCATCTCCATCAAGAAGGCATAGCTCGGATTAGTATTGACGACCATTTCGTAAATTTTGCTCAGTCCGAAGTCGTACTGCATTTTCTGCCGGTAATAGGCTTTACCGTGCGTCCAGTGGCTAAAGCGTCCAGGCAAGCCATAGGAGGCAAACTCATACATGATAGAGGCTGGAACCAGTTCAAAGTGTGTTGGGAAGGGATCCAGCCCAAATTGGCGAGCAACATCCCAGGCAGTGTCGATGGAGTCGCGCAAGCGTTCAATGTCACTATAACCTGATGATAAGAGAGTCATGCACATAAACTCCTTACTACTTATCCGCAAACCTGAGCGCGCAGCGCTAGCCACGCCAGTGGCGTTGGTTTTCGGAATAAGAGCATACTACTACCGGGATGCTACGGGATCGTGCAACGAGAAGAATTTACGTAGCGCGGGATACACCTCTTTTTTATCGGAGATGGTCACGGCGGTAAATTTTTTGTCGGTCACTTTGCTATACGCCGACATTAGCGTGCTCGGCGAACGGTAGTGGCCCTCACGGATCTCGCCATAGCCAAAGATGTTACACATTTCCATCAGTCTTGTCACCAGTTGGACGCAGCGGTCGTTGTCCCAGGGAAGGTTATCACCATCGGAGAAGTGGAACGGGTAGATGTTCCAGTCGTTGGGGTTGTAGCGCTCTTGAATGATTTGCAGAGCCAGTTCGTAGGCAGAAGAGACCTGCGTACCGCCGCTTTCGCCCCTATGGAAGAATTCGTCCTCAGTAACCTCTTTGGCCTCCGTATGATGGCTGATAAAGACGATCTGCACATTGTTGTACTTGGTGCGCAAGAAGCGGACCATCCAGAAGTAGAAGCTGCGCGCAATATATTTTTCGAATTCGCCCATCGAGCCAGAGATGTCCATCATGGCGATGACCACGGCGTTAGATTGGTACTTGATGGTCGGTTCCCAGGTTTTGAAGCGCAGGTCCTCGCTTTTAATCTCCTTGAAGTGGGCATCGCCCTTGGCCGCGTTGCGCTTGATATTTTCCATGATGGTGCGTTTTTTGTCCAGGTTATTCATAGGACCTTTTTTGCGCACGTCGGTAAAGCGCACCGCCTCGGTTTGTAGCTCCTGCTGGCGCTTCTGCTCAAGGTTAGGCAAGCCAAGATCCTCGAAGATCAGCGCCGCCAGTTCTTCCATCGAAATTTCGGCTTCGTAATAGTCCTGGCCGGGATCCTTACCCGCCTCCCCCTTTTTGCCACGACCGGGTCGTGGCTCTTGGGCCACCACGTCTCCAACCTTACTCTTGCCGTCGCCCTGGCCGGAATGTTGTTGACGGCCGGGATCGAAGCGGAAGCGATACTCGTCGAGGGAGCGGATCGGGATACGAACCGTTTTCTTGCCATCTGAAAGGATAATGCCCTCTTCGCTGACGATATCGCTGAGATTTTTCTTAACGGCCTCGCGAATCTTCTCTTTGTGGCGCTCCTGGTCAATCTGTCCTTTGCGATGCAAGGACCAGTCGTGTTGAGAGACAGACATGAATGATGCTCCTTCTCTCACGAAACAAAACGGGGCAGGGATGGTGCAGCATGTTCACTGTACCATCCGCTACCGACCGTGAACTATCGATTCAAGAGACTGCCCGCGTAGCGCAGAATTTCATTCGCGCACACGTGGCAGTAGCCATGCTCAGACATCAAGCGGTCCACCACCTCGTTGATTTTACGCAACTGCTCTTTATCGGGGGTGCGTGTCGAGGTGGTAATTTTCACCACGTCGCGCAGGTCGGCGAACAGCTTCTTCTCGATGGCTTCCTTCAGGCGCTCGTGGCTGGTGTAGTCAAAGGTTTGTCCCTTACGAGCCAGCGACGAGATGCGAATGAGAATTTCTTCGCGGAAGGAGCGTTTGGCGTTTTCGGTGACGCCGATCTGCTCTTCGATAGAGCGCATCAGGTGCTCGTCGGGCTCCATCTCTTCGTCGGTGATGGGGTCGCGCATTTTTGTCTTATTGCAGTACGCCTCGACGTTATCCAGGTAATTGTTGAGCAAGGTGTGAGCGTTCTCTTCATAAGAGTAGACGAAGGCGCGCTGAACCTCTTTCTTGACGACCTCATCGTACTCTTTACGAGCTTCGCTGATGAAGTTCAGGTATTGTTCGCGCTCATCGCGGGTGATGCTGGTATGCTGATCCAGGCCATCACGCAAGGCGCGGAGCGCATCGATGGGATTGATACAGGTCACATTTTGCTTGACCAGGGCGTTTGATAGGCGGTTAATGACGTAGCGCGGCGAGATGCCGTCCATGCCCTCACGCGCGGCCTCATCTTGCAGTTCACGCACATCTTTCTGCTTGAAATCTTCCATGTCCTCGCCATCGTAGAGTTTGAGCTTCTTCATGAGGCTCATGCCCGCTTTTTTGGACTGTTCAAGGCGGGTCAAGACGGCGAAGACGCTGGCGATGCGCAGGGTATAGGGAGCGATATGCACCTCTTTGAGCGAGCTCTGTTTGAGGAGCTTCTCGTAGATTTTTACTTCGTCAGAAACACGCAAGTTATAGGGAACCTTGACAAGAATGATGCGGTCCTGGAGCGCTTCGGACTTTTTATTGCCAACGAAGGATTGGTATTCGTGCTCGTTGGTGTGGCTAATGACGACCTCGTCGGCATAAATCATGCTGAAGCGTCCGGTTTTGATGTTCTGCTCCTGGCTCAAGGTGAGCAGCACATAGAGGAATTTCTCGTCGGTCTTCAACATTTCGACGAATTCCATCACACCGCGATTCGCGATATTCAGTTCGCCATCAAAACGATAGGCACGTGGGTCACTTTCGACACCAACCTCGCCGATGGTAGAGAGGTCGATACCACCGACCAGTTCGCTGATGTCCTGGCTTTTGGGGTCAGACGGAGTAAAGGTACCCACGCCGACGCGATACTTTTCGCTGAACGAGATGCGTTTCACGGGAACTTCTTCGATATGTCCATGAAACTGCGTATCAACCATATAGCGGCAATGTGGGCACAAGTCGCCCTCGATGTAGAGGCCGAATTCTTTCTCGACATCGGGCCGCAATTCCACGGGGATGAGATGGAGTGGTTCCTCGTGCATGGGGCAATCTTTGATCGCGTAGATCGCGCCCTCTTCGGTACGGCTATATTCCTCAAGTCCCCGCTTGATCAGGTAGACGATCGTAGACTTACCACCACCAACCGGCCCCATGAGCAACAGCACACGTTTGCGAACTTCCAAACGCTGAGCAGCGGAATGGAAGTAGTCTACGATCTGCTGTAGCGGCTTCTCGATGCCAAAGATTTCCTGGCTAAAGAAGTTGTAGCGGGGCTCGCCAGTGCGGGTCGTCTCGACGCCGCCGTCCATAATCATATGATAAATGCGTTCATGCGAAAGTTGGGCGACCGGCGCTTTTTTGCTAGCAACCTCGAAGTACTGAGCGAAGGTTCCTTCCCAAGTGAGTTCTCGCTCACGGTCTCGATATTCTTCTAACCGCTTCACCAGATCCATGTGGTTTACCCTCTCTTGTTGTATTACTCAGTAGTGTAAGAATGACATCAAGGTGAGCAGCGGAAACGCCTGCTCACGCAGGAGCATGTTTAACACTACGATTACTGATCGAATCTTACGAACGAGCAGTCAAGAAACGCATTACAAGACTCTGGCCGGAACAGGAATGCAAAGGATCATGCCAGTAACGCTAAAAGCACCTCTATAGCAAGTAGCCATCCATTCGCGAAGGTGCCATAAGAACACAAAAGGGCTAGTTCCGAACTTCGATCATCGTTTTCGAGAAACCAGCCCTTCCAACGTTGTGGAGCATATTCTTCATTGTATGTGCAATAAGTGTTTTCCAATTATCCAACGGGTGATAATGGATAGGTATTGGTAGAGGCATCATAAGGACACTTCCACCCTGTTTCAATTTGTTCGTTGGTATTTCAGCGTTCAGCACTAGTCACCCCTCACTGGCAATCCATACTTACCACTCTGTCCCTGGCTCAAAACACTGCTGAAATGTCCACTATCCCCCTGGCTACAAGCTCATTATAGCATATTTCTAGAGTGAAGTTAAGAGGCGGCGTTTTTTGCTTGCAATGGTGCATAGAGCAGCGCTACAAGCCTTCTTGTGCCTCTTGCTTGTTGTGGCTATTCACAGCTTTTTCACAAGTTCCCTGGACTAGTTTTCTGTTTATACCACGTACGACAAAGCTCAAATGCTCACAATTAATCGAAAGAGACAATTACGCGGGCACCAACGCCAAGCGCGAGCGTGCTGGCGGCGTTGCCGTTGCGAATGGCCACCGCGACATAACCAGAACTGTCTCCATATATAAAGGGATCCTGGTCAGCATGGGTTGCATCACTGGCGAAGAAACGTTGCTGTTTCGTCACGGTCACCTGCTGATCGGGAAAGCTGGCACGCACTTTTGAATGCGCGAAGAGATCGGGTGTCATGCGTAATGGAATGTTGGTAATTACGTTGCCGAAGTGGTCAATATGGATGACTTGCGCGTCGATGTGCTGATCATAATACACGGGAGGAGTACCGGGCAGGTGGAGTAGCGAACGGGGATCAACGTGCGGTCCGAGTTCAGAGAGTGCGACACCACGCGCGATGTGGGCCGCGACAGGCGAAAAGAGGTCGCGCCCATGGAAGGTACTACTCACGTGTGCCAGGTGATAGGCCGGGTTGGTCAGTTCAACGGCGGCGTGTATCGGTAGCTCGTCCAGCACGTTACTCAACAGCCCGTTATCGGGACCAACAAAATACCACGCACCAGCATGAAGTGCCACAGAACGCCTACTGCTGCCAACGCCTGGGTCAACCACGCACACGAACACCGTTCCAGCAGGAAAATAGGCATAGCTTGTAGCGAGCACCCATGCGCCAGCCGAGACATTTTGGGGAGCGATATCGTGGGTGATGTCGATGAGGTGAGCGTCGGAGGCGATGCCGAGCACCACCCCTTTCATCACGCCCACGTAGCCATCGTGCACGCCAAAATCGGTTAAGAACGCGACAATTGGGCGTTCAGAAGGGAAAGCTTGAGACATTATGAAGTGCAACCTTCTATTCCTATTTATTTAAGGCATTCATAAACGGCGCAATCCCTCATATGAATGCTGAGTACATTCGTGCCACGGGCAAGTTGTTCGCCTAAAGCTTTGCCATAAACGAGAGGCATGCGGCAATAGTCATGTTCTTATGACAATGCTAGAGATGTATGCTATACTAGCGCCGATGGCAGTAAAAGCGATAGCGAAGAGCCGCACCACAGGCGTATACCAATTATACAGCCGGACCACACAAAGACAATCTGTGCAAGCCATTGTTCTATAGAGGTAACGGCAGGCACAACCGACCGGAGTTTTTAGCGATGAACATCAACACTGGGGGACCACACGTTCTGCTTTTCGAGCGAGATCGACAACTGGCAGCGCTGCTTACCAGTGAATTACAGCTTACAGGATACGAGTGTCACGCGGCCAGGACGGCGGTGGAAGTTTTTGACGCGATTTCGCGCTATCCAGTTCGGCTTGTGCTTGTAAATATGGCACAAGCAGCGGCATCACGGAGAGAATTCTGGGTAGCCCTTGACACACAACGGCGCGGGCGCGGCGTACAAGTTTTTACCTTTCAATGTACCAATATAGCGGGATATGGATTACTTGATGTAGAGGAGCGTGCGCAGTCGGTCGTCGATATAGAGGTCGACGGTATGCTCGGCTTGATGAGCCTGGTTGAAGCCGTGAGAGCGCGTGTACCAGTGATGAACAATAGCAGCCATACGATGCCTCGCATACCAAAGACTCCACCACCGTCAAACTCATACTCAAATGCACAAAGTGCCCCGACCCCGTCGTTTGCGCCTCCTGCGGCCAATAGCAGGGCGTATATGAGCGGAACGGGCTTCCGTGCTAGCGTGCCATTGCCTGAAACCAGCGCGTATCAGCCCTCCACACAAAATAATTCCCATACCTATGCACAATCCGTTGCGCCTACCCCTAAAATTCCCCCAGCCACACCGCCATCACAGCAGAACCTGCCGCCAATACCACCATCTGATATGAACGAAGGGGCACAGCAACAAAGCTACTCCGACAGAATTCGCGCGGTACTCTATCCCAACCAGCGGACGTGGAGCAGTTCTAGTGGAAACACGGGCTTTCAACAAGCATTGCCTCCACAAGGCAGCCAACCGCTACCTGCCTACCAGAACCAGAATATGAATGAGAGTGGTGCAAACGACGCAACGCTGCTACAAAATCTTGCGAATGGGCAGAGCGGAACCGAGCCGTTACCGGAATCTGGATTGGCACAACTTAGCCGCTTGCTGAGTGATTATCGGCCTGCAACGTCCAACAACCTGCAACAGGGAAGCGGGCAGCCAGCGTTCGGGGAACAGACGCCGCGTGTCGGCAATGCGGGGAATGAATTTACCATAGCACAAAATAAGCAGCCTCCAACCATGACAAGCAGCCATCGTGCCATACAACCACAAAACAATCAGGCTCCCATGACGCCCAGTGGTGTACAGTTTCTCCAATCACAAAACAACCAGATATCAAATGCTGCATCTGCGCGTGCAGCGTATCCGCGACCAGCCGAGCGACAGCAACAATTCTCACCCATATCACCGGCGAACCAACCACTCATCGGGAACAACAGCGATTCCAGGGTAAGCAATGGAACGGCTGGAGCAAACGACTACCCTACTTTGATGTCGCAATCGACGCCACAGGCACAACAAGCGCCGCCAGAGCGAACAATCTATACACAGCCATTGCGTCCAGCGCCGATTCAAGATCTTCCATCTACGCCCGGACAAATCGGTTTGGAAGCCTTGAAACGCATGGATACGCTGTCACGTAACGCGTACGGCCAATCGACAGCGGTTCCAGCGCCAACACCCAGAGTGAGTCAGCAACAGCCAGCCAACACTCAACCGGTTTCGCCAGCCCCCTCGGCACCTCTGGCACCTCCAACACAGTATGAAGAAACGCCGTTGCAATCTGACACCAACCAGGGCAATCGACGTGATGAAAGAAGCGACGTGCCCCAGAGCCGTGCCGCTGCTTCCAACAGCAGAGACGAGCAAAAAAGGTATACACCGCAAGATAATGCTACGGTTTCACAGGTACGCGAGACGGAACCAGAAGAGGTGAAGGCACCACCGACGCGAGAAGAGACGAAGGAACCAGAAGACCTTATTCCGAATAATGCCACGTTGATTGATATTATGGAGAGCTTGCCGCCAATGCCACCCGTGGAGGCACAGACGCGGCAGGCCCAGCCGATGGTACTAAACGGGCGCGCAACCCGTTCATTAGGCAGTGTGCTCCTGGCTGGGCACCTGGTGCCTGAAAATCGCCTGGAGGTGATACAACACGTGCAGCGCATGCTGCGCGGGGTTGATCTGAATTATCAACTCGGCGAAATTCTGCTGATGTTCAAACTGCTGACGCCAGACCAGCTTTTGGCGGCAAGCCTGGTGAGCTACGGCATGATTACCACGCAGCAAATTAGCGGGCTTGGTCGCATCCGTCAGGAACTGCACTCGCTTGGGCTGGAATATGATCTGGAAAACCTGCTCATTCTGTTCAGAATACTCACGCCAGAACAGGTACGCGAATCTAAAAGTAGCTGGCAGGGCTAACAAGCATACAAGCAGAAGCGGCGCGCACGTGTACGTGCGCGCCG
>DATAYF010000390.1:0-10560 GCA_036272735.1 Ktedonobacteraceae bacterium | reverse complement strand
CGACCAGGCTTTGCACTATGGTAAGATCCCATGCATCCAAGATGCACCACCCCGAATGAAAGTCATCGATTCGAGACTTTCAGAAGAAATGACCTGAAATGTTGTTCATGAAGAATAAAGTTGTGGACTAAAAATTGTGCTTCCATGAACATATTATATCAAAACCGTTTAAGTAGTGTCCGAAGAAGGCCACCAATGGAAGGAGGTTCGGCCCTGAATCATTTCAGGATGAGTCTGTAACCAGCGACAGCGCTCAGCCTGGACCTGTTCTAGCTCGTCCAGCGAAGCCAAGACCCGGTTGGCAAGTGGTTCGTTGGAGAGGGGCCACAAGCGCTCCGCCGGTTGCAACTCGGGCGAATGAGATGGCAAGAAGAGCAAGTGGAGACCTTCGGGAACCTTGAGATCGGCACGTTTGTGCCAACCCGCTTGCTCCAAGACCAGGAGTAGGTGCTTGTTTGGCCCTACCCTCTGTTCCTGGGCAAAGGCAGAGCGCGCGAGAGAAAAGGCTGTGGTATTCACCGTAGGCATGAGCAACCAACTGGTTGCCCCGCTCTGCGGTTGCACAAAGCCATACAGATACATCCACTGGTAGCGCGGTCGCACCACGGCCCGCACTCGGCTCCCGATCCTTGCCCAAACCCGGCGCAGGATCGGTTTGAGGCCAATGCGATGCTCGTGCTTTTCTCCACAGTTCAATTTGAGCTTCTGGATAAGCTTGGTGCAGCTTGTCGACCTCTTCGGGCAGTTTTTTTAAAAGCCGCTTGCTCGGCTTCGTCGCTCTCTTCATGCTGTGGACGCGGCACGCGGGTGCTTCTGCCTAGCCACGGCCACGTAATCCCAGCCCCGGCGAGGGTCCACAGATCGTCCGATCCGCTCTTGCATCCAGGCTGCTACCTTGGGACCGCTCCAGAGGCTACTGTAAATCCCAACATTCAGTGGCTCTCCCGCACTTTACGTGAAGCCGCTGAAAGATCTTTTCAGAAAAATATCTTCAATGAGAACCCACCAGAGACTCTCATAGAAGATATTCGAGGAAATGACTAACTCAGCTGAAAATACTGCTCAACCAGGGCGGTGTTTTCGACAAGCGAGCGCGTTCCGTTGACACTCAAGACAGGCATTCCTCGTTGGAACGCTTCTTGTTCGATGAACGCGGCAAAGCGCATATCACGCTGCATCCAGTTGTGGAATGCTTGCTCTGGATTTGTACAGGTTTTCACGACCTCTTTCGCCCAGGCTCGACGTTCATAATGAGTCAGTTGAAACTCCGCTGTAGGCACCATCCATATCGCTTGTTGCCGTCTACTCGCCAGAGGAATCACCCATTCAGGCAAAAGTGCTGCCCCTTCTGCAAGAACAGGCTGGGATTTCGGGAAAGCAAGCAGTTCCTCAAGGATAAGAGGAAATTCTTCCCGATAGAGCAGAATTTCCTCCTCGACTTGCTGCTCCACGGGGCGCATCCACACCTCTTCACTTGAGGAATGCGTCAGCTTGTAGAAAATGGGATGATTCTCTTGCGTCACAATCTTTGCGTGCCGCGCATACGCTTCGTCGGCTTGGTAGAGATAGAGTCCATAGCGTGCGGCCAGGATCTCTGCAAGAGAACTTTTGCCAGCACATGGCGAGCCACCTACCCAATAGACATGAGTCAACTCGTCTCGGAGGACGTGGTCTTGATCTGACATCGATTTCCTTTCCCATGAACACGCATTCTGCAAGGCGCTCATGCCGCATGAAGCACCCGGAGCCTCAGCAAATCGAAGCTGGCGCGCCCGTATCCTTGCCTTTTGATCAGCTTGAGGCGGGTAATCTGTCCCTCTGTCTGCCCCTGGCTCCAATCCAGCGTCAGTCCTGCCTGGACCGCAGCCTTATCTTGAGAGACCCCTGCCGCAAAGGGATGCAAAGCAGTAAGAGGACTCTCGGCAACCTTCTTTAGCCAGCCATCAAGCTGCTTTTCTCCCGTTCGATCACGCATCATTCGAGCAAATTGTTGCCCCAGCGCATAGGCCAAATCCACCTCTGGGTCCAAGTTGCGAAGGCGTGCAAGAGTTTGCAACTCTTCTGTCGTCAGCTCTTCTGGTCGGCGTAGAAACAACCAGGTAGCCTGGCGTGAAGAAATGGGAACACCACTTTGCAGAGGAGCGTGACGATCACCTTGCCGAAGGCTGATGACCAGGTGACGCACACGCTCATACGATCCTTTGTATCCTTTTGTGCCAAGTTCTCGATAGAGACGCGCTATGTTGTGAGAGCCTTGGGCCCATCGCTCACGGATGAAAGGGAGGTAAGAATCGAGCTGACTGGCCTGTTCGCGCCGTTTGCGTTCGGGAAAGGCCCCAGCCTCTATCCAACGCTGGACCGTGCTGTGGCCCACTCCCACACGCTCGGCAATGGCTTGATGGCTCAACCCTTGCTTCCTCAACACTATCGCTTGCTCGTAGCGAGCCAACCGCTCTGCCCGATGAAGCTGCACGATGTGCTCTTGCAGTGGCGAGAGACGTGGAGGGCGCTTGATCTGCAACGCAGGAGGGGCTTCGAGAAGCTGCTGCGTTTGTTGCTTCCGATGGGTAGTCAGATGGTGGGAAAGACAGCGCTGCAACGCTTCACCGAGATTTTTGAGCAGATGCCGTTTGTCTGTGACCTGGATGGCCTGAGGTGCACCAAGTCTGGCAGCGGTCGCATACGTATCACTGCGATCGCGGCTAATAATTTCAATCGAGGGGTATTGTCTGAGCCAGACTGCAACCGAAGTGGCATCTCGATCAGGCAGGACATCGAGCCGACGATGCCGTTCCAGGTCACAGATCAGCGTCCCGTAGCGATGGCCGCGACGCCATGCCCAGTCGTCTAAACTGACCGCGCGAGGCGCTTCGATCGGCTCATCGGGAAGACGGCGCAGCAACCGCAAGAGAGTATCTGGGCTACAGCCCATTGCCAAGACTGCTGCTAGACGCGAGGCTGGCTCTCCTCCAAGCGCGAGGCCAAGACGCTCCAAGACTGCTTTGAGGCGATTGGTCCGGCGTGCATAGCGCTCTGCCACGGCGGGAATGGCTTCGGTGAACGTCTTGCGCAGACACGTTGGTTGGGTGCAGAAGAAGCGGCGCACCTGCACCAGCAGCCGGACGGTGCGTCCGCTCCAGGGCAAGTCGGCGAGGGTGCGTTGATACCGGCTGTGGATGCGTGAAGAAAGATGGGCACACCCAGGGCACTGTCCACCGGTCGTTTGTGAGTGTGCCAGCACGGTAATCACCCCATGCGCTATGGTCATCTGTTCGATGGAAAAGCCTGGCAGATCAGGCAGGAGTTGTTGCGTCATGTGTTGGTATCCGATGTGGCAAAGGAGAGAATCTCTGTGTATGCATTTCTTCTCTCATTTTACCACATCCTTGATCACGCAATGTGCGGGAGAGCCATGGAATTCCAAAATTTACACTTGTCTCTGGGAAGACCCACTCACCGATTTATCAACATTTTCCGCGGACATTCGGATCCGCGATTGAACCTCGCCTTCGGAGCCACGTTCGCTAAGAATATCCGCGCGCCCGGAGGAAAAAGCAATCGAGCCGTTAAAACTATCGGTAAGTTGGACTAAGCACGGTTTCCTCGACATGGCGTTCGATGAACCGCCAGCCATGCCCTGGATCTCGCCGGAGGCGGTCGATCATCACTGAGTGCATCGCGATGGCCGGAAGACCTGGTTCCGCCTCGATCACCGACTGGCCTTTCAGGGCTGCCGCCCGCTCGGGCGTAGCCACCCGGATCAGAAGGTTATAGCTGAGCACCGTGATCGTGCCGTCGTCATTGCCGGTGACAACGTGGTTCAAATGCTGACGACGCACGCCGACCGTGACCGGATAGTAGGCCTCATAGAATGCCACCATCTGATTGTGCCCAGTAGCCACGCCCTTGGGATGGTGGACGGTGAAATCGTCGGTGTGCAGGCTCAGCATGGTGTCTAAGTCCCAGATATCAAACGCCATGTTCAGCCGATTGACCAGATCGATCACGTCGCTGCGGTCTTGGGCGCTGACTGTCGCGCCCGGGGTCAGAGAAGTTGGGATCATGTTTCCTCCGGATAGTTGATGGCGAAGGTCGCCACGCCTAGGGCGCATACCTCGCCCTGACTATTGGTTACCGCGCCTTCGACAAAGGCAGCGGATCGCGTGAGGCGCACCACGCGGCCCCGCGCGGTGATTGTGCCGGAGCGGACGGTCAGCCCCCTCAAGTAGCTCACGTTGAGATTCAGCGTCGCTGA
This sequence comes from Ktedonobacteraceae bacterium, assembly GCA_036272735.1. GTDB lineage: Bacteria > Chloroflexota > Ktedonobacteria > Ktedonobacterales > Ktedonobacteraceae > DATAYF01. Next base: position 6,305 of record DATAYF010000390.1, on the reverse strand, counting down.
GCGCGCCCCGGCTGGTAGCAGGGTTTGCACGGCCGCGCCCAAAGCATTGTCAAGCAGCGAGGCGGCCACGCCACCGTGAAGGGCGCCGGCAAGATTCTCGAGATCCCCGCGCGGCTCCAGGGCGAATTCCGCCTGCCCGTCCCCGACCTCAACGATGTGAAAGCCGATCACTCGCGCCAGTGGCGGCGGCGCCAGCAAGCCCGCCTTGATGGCCTCGAGCACCTCACGTCCCGACATCTTGGCCATTCGCGGATGAAACGGGACCGTCGAAGTCCAACTCACGGTTCGGGACTGGTCGAAAACCAGTTGGTCATCTAGGGTCGACATAGGTGGCACGTCCTCCATGGGCGGTCAAACAATTACTCGTGATATGACGATCATCATATGACTTTGGCATGTGGGAGTTTCTGCGACATGGCGTATACCCTGCCCCTGGTAGCACCTTACGTAGCGCGGGGCCAATAGGGATCTCCCTTGCTCTCACTTCGGCTGCGGCCACACCTCAGGGACCTTGGTCGCTAGCCATTTCACCAAAGCCGCATTCACCTCAACCGGCTTCTCTTGCGCCATCCAATGACCTGAGCGGATCATCTCTTCTGTGAACTGGAGGCAGTAGGTGCGCATAGGCTCAGCCAACCGCGAATGGGTGCATTCGCTCACGTAGTCATAGCGCGCGTTAAAGAATAAGACGGGCAGATCGAGGTAACCGCCATTGAGGGCCGTGCTGGCGTAGGAGGCGTTGGTGCGATCATTCAGATACCAGAAGGCTGGCCCAGCAAATCCGTTACGCTCTAGCGCGGAAACATACATGCTCAGGGTTTCCTCAGTCACCACGTCGGTGTCTGGTGGCAGGTCGGGAATCTCATGTCCCCCCAAGAAACTATGATTCCGACGGGCCGTTGCGGTGAACGCTGGCTTTCCTTCCCCTGCTGGATCCCCCTTGCGAAGTAGCCGCCTCATAAATCGAGAAACATTGGCATCCATGGGCGCAATAGCCTCAGCCACATTCTCTTCATAGTAATACATGTAATCCCACGGACCGACAGGAAACTCGTTTTCTGGATACAGCTCGCGATTGACTAGGCTCAGCAGCTGGTCCAGCCCACGTTCAAGCGTGTAGTAAGGCGCACACAAACTGGCGACAGCATGACAGCGGTCGGGATGATGACTGGCGAGGTTCCACACAACCGGGCTCCCCCAATCATGACCGACCCAGACGGCCTTCTCTCTGCCCATAGCATCCAGCAGTTCAAGCATGTCACGGACGATGTGTTCCTGGGCATAAGCAGAGTGCTGGGAGTACACGGAGGAACGACCATACCCGCGCATGTCTGGCGCGATGGTACGAAACCCCAGCGCCGCTAGTGCACTCAGTTGATGCTCCCAGCTTATCGATAACTCAGGCCAGCCATGGACGAAGATGACGAGCGGGCCGTTTTCCGGGCCTGCTGCCAAATAGAAGGTAGTATGTCTCTCTGTCTTGATGGTGTGTTCGGTGATGGGCATAGCAGATCTCCTTGAACAAGTTTCAATTGAGGTCAATTTTTCCCTCAAAACGTGAACAAATAGGTGTGGCTACACTTCCACAACACCTACATTTACACATAAAGTGAAGTGAGGTGGAAGATATTTTTAGCGGTTCCTAGATTGTCGACTCGATGGTTGGCAATGCTGAAGGCTCACCCGTCGAAAGAGATTCTGTAACAGGACGTTTGAGTTTCAATGCCAACAATATTGCAATTACACAGAAGGACGCAGCAATAGTCATCGCAATTTGCATGCCATAAACAGTACCTGTAAGCATAGCATCCTGTGCATTTCTCATGATGGTGGAAATGTTATGTAGAAAAAGCACAGTATGTTCACCTGATCCAGCCTCTTGTGCAAGTTGGGTTTTGGCCTGTGCAGACACAGGGAGATGTGAGACCATTGCTGTGGTAGAGATTCGAGCACGGGTAGCAAAAATTGCTCCCAAAATCGCAACCCCAAAGGCTCCTCCAAGCTGCCGTGACATATTTATGATGCCACTGGCGACACCTGAACTTGAATACTCAACTGATCCCATTGCCACGGCAGAAACAGTAGAAACAGTAGATCCATTACCGATCCCAATTAAAAGCATGGCAAACAACAAGGAACTATAGGCAGCATGTGGTGCAAGCAAATATGCAAACAGGAAAACACCGAGCGTAAAGATAATCAGCCCCATAAAGATAACAGCTCGCCCGCCAAAGCTTTCTACAAGCCTGCCAGCGATAGGTGGGCATATCATAATCATAATGGCCATAGGAGTGATACCTAAACCAGCCTGCAAAGCAGAATAACCCAACACGTCTTGTAAAAAAAGCGTAATAAAGAAAAGCGAGCTATACATTACAAAGAAGATGATAAAACTGACAATGCTCAACGCTGTAAATGTATATGAACGGAATAAATGAAATGGAACCATTGGTTGTGTCTGTCGTAGTTCTATCCCTACGAACACAGCCAGCAACAGTACTGCGATTCCCACGAGTCCCAGGATAGAGAGGCTGGTCCATCCCCAGCTCTGCCCCTCAATAAATGCCATGGTGAGGGCAAAGATGCCGGGTGTCAAGGTCACAATCCCAGCGACATCGATGCGTGGGGTTATTGTTTCTCCAGCGATTTCGTTCAAAACACGCAGAACGATAAATAAACCAATAACCCCAAAGGGGATATTGATCAAAAACATGGACCGCCATCCCAGGTACTCTACAAGTACGCCACCAACAACGGGGCCTGCGACAAGTGCTAATCCGGCTATGCCAGCCCAGATACCAATTGCACTTGCCAATTGCTTCCCCATAAAGGTAATCGAGATAATGGAGAGTCCACCTGCCAGTACAATTGACCCACCCAATCCTTGCAACGCACGAAAACCGATCAGGAAGCTAAGCGAAGGAGCAAGCCCGCATCCCAGAGAGGCCAGAGTGAAGATTGCAAGCCCGATAGTATATATTTTCTTACGACCATAGAGATCACAGAGCTTACCAACAGTCACTAACAAGACGGCCAAAGCTAGCAAATACCCATTAATGATCCATTGTAACGAAGCTGTCGAGGCCATGAATTGTCGCTGAATAGTAGGTAAGGCAACATTAACGACACTGGTATCCAGATTGATAAGAAACAGGCCACAACACATTGCCGTAAGGGTAAGCCATTTTACATTTTTCTGTAGAGATTCCCGATGAACAGGCGAGACGGATCGTTTCATTATCTTTTTCCTAAAATAACAGTCATTGTAGTGTTCCACTTGCAAGGTGTACAGGTCTATCTTATTGGAAACAACATTTCACATCTCACAAACGGCAAAGAGTACGCCATGACGTTTTTTTGCACGTAATAGGGGTGGAACATAAGTCGAGCGTATTCATGATCATGATAAACTTTTCTCATTTGAGACAAGGGATTTTAGATAACTTGTCAGAAAAGTGACAACACGATGCATAGAAGACGCATCCCCATAGAGTTTGCTGAGCATAATTGCCCCTTCCAACGAGGCTGTAAGGATGGTTGCCACATCGATAGGATCGGTATCAGGGAGCAGTTGACCAGAGCATATCCCTTCAACGACAATCTGATGGATGCGTCTGTGCCATGTGTCCATCGCTCTCTGGGCACGTTCTCGGAGCTCTGGATAGGCGTCATCCGCCTCAACAGCAGTGTTCAGAATAGGACAACCACCTGGCAGGAGAGGTTCATCGATCAAGCGACGGAAGACATCAACCAGCGTTTGCAATCGCTGATAAGCAGTTTCCTTCCCGACGAGTGCATCCAGCGCACGTTGCTGCAATTGTGAAATAGCATAATCAAAAGCCTCCAGTGCGAGGGCTTCCTTACTTTCAAAATGGCCATAGACACCACCTTTAAGCCCGGTTGCTCGGCGCAATTCACGCATGGTTGTCCCGGCATACCCATAAAGACTGAACGTCTCAGCTGCATGTGCAAGTGCACGCTGATAGGTCAAATCACCTTTTCGCATAGATTTCATATCCATCCCTTCAAAAAAAATCAATCGATTGATTTTTATTTTACGACAAAGGTCTTGCCTTTGTCAAGATGGGATATGGCAAGGCTTCGTTCCTGGGGCAGCCATATGAGCTGTTCAAGCCGCAGAAATCGCCTTTGCATCCTATTTCTACTATTGCCTACGAGAAGATCTTCATTTGACGAGTCGATCTTTTCTTTTTCTGCTTTGCCTTCGCCTTTTTCTGGGCGAAAGCGGCCACAAAACGGCCTCTGGGGAAGAACCGAATGAGCAACAACGAGAAGGGAGAAAGCCGCTTCTCGTTGTTGCTCATTCGGTTCTTCCCAGAGGCCATGCAGCCAGGCCAGTTTCTTTCTTCAGAGGGCTTCGAGAGGCGAGAGCTTTCACGAAATGTGCGGGTGAGCCCAGATTTTGGTGATATCTCAACAAGTAACTGACAAAAGCAATCGGCTCAAATTCCTACAGATCTCCTACTGTTAGTACTCAAAGGCCACTACCTGCTGGTTGAAGCTCCGTCTGCTCTACCAGGCGGATCAGTTTTCGCGCCGTCTCTGCTTCTGCTGCAGTAAAAATGACCATACGTAGATCGGGTGCATCAACTACCTGAAATGTACTTGATTGAAGGACTAACAGCCCAACCAGAGGATGGTCGAGCTCTTTGCGTGCCGAACATACTGACTGGATATCATGTCGCGGCCACCACTCCCGGAATTCCAGGCTCGTCTGCTGAAGCTCTCCTACCAGAGCCTTGAACCAGGGCTCTCTCACATAACGATCCGTACTGGCACGAAACTGGGCCAGTGTCGCCTTTGCCTCTTTTTCCCAATCATGAAGCACGCTTCGCTGTAACGGATTGGTGAAGAGAGAGCGTAGAATATTTCGCTCGTGCAGCGCGAACACAGCAAGGTCTGAAAAGACGTGACCCATAGCCTGGTTCCAGCCCACAATGTCCCAGCGTAGATTGATGATATAGGCAGGAGTGTTGCCCATCGTGTCAAGAACACTTTGCAGTTGAGGACTCATCTGGCTTGTAAAGGGATGTGGGTCGGCTGGCACCTGTTCTCGCGCCAGGACAAAGAGATACTGACGCTCGGCTGCATTCAGGTCAAATATCCTTGCCAGGCTCTCAATAACTTGCGGGGAGACGATGATATCTTTGCCTTGCTCCAACCTGGTATACCACGTCAATCCGATCCCCGCGAGCTGGGCTAGTTCCTCTCTCCGCAACCCTGGAGTGCGACGGCGCGCCCCAACAGACAATCCCACCGCTTCTGGCAAGATCCGCTCTCGTCGCATGCGTAAGAAGTGTGCCAGTTCTTGACGGCGTTGTATATCGTTTGTATCATTCATCGCTCGCTTCTTTCCATTGATAGCCTGACAGTTTTTATACCAGGATAATTTGAGTTCTGGTTCTCCCTCCAAAGAGACTGCATAATTCTATCACGCCAGATAATCGAATCACTTAATACAAAAAACGTATTGAGTGCAAGTATGAAAAGGATAAAAATACCATGAAGCATCGTACACTTGGCCGACAGGGCCTCGACATTTCAGCTCTCGGGCTAGGGATCATGGGCATGACGCACGCGTATGGTCCCAGTGACACTGAGCAGAGCATCGCTACCATCCGCCGTGCCTACGAACTCGGCGTAACCTTCTTTGACACCGCCGAACTCTACGGTATGGGAAGCGGCTCGAACGAGCAACTCCTTGGTCGGGCAGTCAAGGGCTTCCGCGATGAAGTGGTGCTCGCTACCAAGTTCGGGTACGATATGTCTGCCCAGCCCGTCGGGATGAGCCTGGACAGCCGACCCGAGCACATTCGCGAGGTTGCGGAGAACAGCCTGCGCTACCTGCAGACGGACCACATCGACGTGTTGTACCAGCACCGGGTTGACCTGGACGTGCCGATTGAGGATGTTGCAGGTGCCGTCAAGGAGCTCATTGATGCCGGGAAGGTCCGGTTCTTCGGACTCAGCGAGGCTGGGCCAGAGACCATCCGCCGTGCTCACGCGGTGCAACCGGTGTCGGTGTTGCAAACCGAGTACTCCATCTTCGAACGCGACGTCGAGACCGCTGTCCTGCCGGTCGTCCGCGAACTGGGTATCGGCTTCGTCCCCTATTCCCCCTTGGGACGCGGCTTCCTCACCTCTACCGTCAAGCCAGCGAGCGAATACCCAGAAGGAGATATGCGGCACAACTTCGACGAGCGGTGGCAGGGCGAGAACTACGACGCGAACGTCAAGGCCGTCAGGCAACTGACTGAGCTTGCAGAGTCCAAGGGCATCACCGT
>DATAYF010000389.1:0-4420 GCA_036272735.1 Ktedonobacteraceae bacterium | reverse complement strand
TGGTAGACTCACCAGGGCCAGTGATCGGACTGGCAAGGTTTTATTGCAACAATTTGGATGCCCTGGCTGTCCCTTGTAGTAGCGAAAACATTGAAGAGGTTTTTCTGTATGAATACGCAGCGAACACGTGATTATTGGCCCACAGATGAGTGGCGGGCAGCTTCTGCGCAGGATATGCATATCGATCCTGCATCATTGACATAGATGCAGGAGTGCGTATATTGAGGCCGAACGGCCGGGTTTACATAGCTTGTTGATTGTACGCCATGGATACCTTGTTTTCGAAGAATATTACTAGGGTTTTCACAAGAATAGCTACAACAACGTTGCTTCGGTGACCAAAAGCATTGTCGCTCTCCTGATTGGCATTGCGCTTGGAGAGGAAAATTGGCCTGGTGTGCATCACCTCGCGCCCGCGCTGGGAATAAGATCGTACAATATAGAGACAAGAAAAAGGGGGCAATATATTTTACATGCATAGAACGAGCATTCTTCCTGTTGCGGCAGAACAGTTTCAAATCCGTCCTGATCTCACGTTTTTTAATCACGGAAGCTTTGGAGCTTGCCCGCGCCCGGTTTTTGAGACCTATCAAGAATGGCAGCGCCAGTTAGAAGCTGACCCTATTGAGTTTTTGGGGCGCCGGATCGATGAGTTGCTGCGTGTAGCGCGGGAAGCACTTGCTCCTTATGTCGGTACGCAAGCTGATCGGATTGTGTTCGTAAAGAACGCAACGTTGGGGGTCAATATCGTTGCGCGTTCCCTGATGCAGGTACTCAGGCCAGGGGATGAGGTACTGGCAACCGATCATGAATATGGCGCAGCGGATCGCACCTGGCGTTTTCTCTGTGGACAACGCGGGATCACGTATCGCAACCAGGCAATTCCAGTCCCTATCGAGAGCGATGAGGAGATGATCGAATACCTCTGGCGAGGGGTCACGCCGCGCACCAGAGTAATCTTCATCAGCCATATCACCTCGCCCACCGCGCTGATCTTTCCCGTTGAGAAAATCTGCCAACGAGCGCGCGAGGCCGGGATTATGACGATCATAGATGGAGCGCACGCTCCCGGTCATATCCCTCTCTCTCTTGATGCACTTGGGACTGATTTTTATGTGGGCAACTGTCATAAGTGGCTCTGTGCACCCAAAGGCGTGGGCTTTCTCTATGCGCGTCCCGAACGGCAGGAGCTCTTACAACCGCTCGTTGTCGGTTGGGGGTGGGAAAGCCGGGCGCCAGGAGTCTCGCCCTTTCAAGATTTCTTTGGTTGGACTGGTACAGAAGATCCCGCGTCCTACTTGAGCGTCCCTGCCGCCATTGCCTTTCAGCAGGAATACAATTGGGATGCTGTACGCCCAGCTTGCCATGAGCTGGCGTCATTCGCGCGCCAGCGTATCACTGCCCTGCTTGGGAGTACACCACTCTGCCCTGACAGCCCGCACTGGTGGGGGCAGATGTGTGCCATTGCCCTGCCTGATGGAGATGCCCCAGCATTGCAACAGCGTTTACGCGAGGAGTGGAAGATTGAGATTCCCGTTGTCGCTTGGAACAAGCGCCGCCTGCTGCGCCTTTCGCTTCAGTGCTACAACAGTCCGGCAGATGTAGAGAGCTTGTTGATAGCGTTAGAAGCCATTTTCACGAATCACGAATAATAAAATCCGCGAAAACCATGCCTTTTTTCCTCCTCTAACTTTGCATTTTCCCAAAGGGGAGTTGTAGGCAGGCAAACGGCCCCACAGATTGCGTACCGAGATGATCGTTGGCCCCCGAGTATTCGAGGACCTACTTTTATGCAAGAAAAGAGAACTTCTTTTACTGCTTATGCAAGTTCTTCAGCGAATTTTTTTGTGAGAATGGTGTCTTTATTTCTGAGAATTCACGCTAACGAGATCCGATGAGGGAAGATTGAGCACGCCCTGGCGCTCGCGCAGGAGATTCTCAACGGTTTGCGATCTGCTACTCATTCCCAGCATACACGATTGGTTCAGCCACCACGCCGAGGACATCGGGGCAAGATTGGGTGATCCATCCTCATTCCGGGTGCTGATGAGGGCGACAGGAGTTTCGAAGTAGAGGATTTCCGGTTCAAACATTTCATGTATAAGAGTACTCCATTCTTTATGAAAGGCAAAGCTGCTATCATGCTCACACAAGTGTCTTTGGTTGTTCTGATGCAGGCCGAACGCTTTCTTGATGAGCTAAGCATAAGGCAAAGGGCTACCCAGAGCTATCTGATTCTTGCGCTTGAATTTGGAGAGGGCCAAGAGAGATTCATGCTTGGTTTTTTCCAAAATGGTATAAGCTCGAGGCGGATGTTCCATCCCAGGCATTGGGGAGCAGTAACGAGGAGCCGCGCTGCTGTAATTGTAAGCAACGCGCTGCCTTTTCGTGTGGGGTCATATGCTTTTTGTCCTTGGGTGATTCTGCAAGAATCACTATTGAGGTGAGCTGTATGCTCGGTAACCCACTGAGTCGCGGCGTAGCAAGCTTTCGGTGCGGCTGGAAATTTGTGTTCGGGGTCAACCTCAGACGCTCCCACCAATAGTTGACAAGGACCCTCTGATCTGGATGCTGGAGGTCAATGGGTTCATCATGGACGCACGCCTCGCGAGCGGCCCAGGAGGAAGCTTTTCGTACAGGGTTGATTCCCTCTATCCCTGCTGAGTGAGTAACTGCTTATCATTCTCCTGATGAAGTCGCTCACTATGAACGGCGGAGTCAATCGTTTGCCTGGAAAACTTTTGGGTGATAATTTCCTCAGGCTCCTTCTTGAACGAAGGCCGTCTTGCTCTGCATCGTCCCTCTTCTTTACCTTTTCCTCAGGCCTCTCAAAAGAGTTCGCAATAGTTTGTATCCTCTTATATCCACAAAAGATAAGCTAGGAAGAAGTCAATGGTCAGAAGCGCAACCCCAAGAAGAGTGGACAAACTGCTGAGATATCGATAAACCAGCATACGAGATATGGTGTTCGCCTTTTGTGTTTGTTGTAGAGAGGAGCAACGTCTGCCAGCCGGGAGAGAGAAAACGAGCAGTTGCGTCTGTTACGTCGCTCACATTTGCTGCTCTTCTCCCGCCAGCTTGCTCAAGACGCTCCCAGGACCCACAAACACGGCGCCGCCGTCCCTGACTGTTTCGCGAATCATCTGGATCATCTCCGACTTCCGCGCGTTGCACAGCGCGATCCAGTCAGCTGGCGCGGCAGTCTCCGGATCGTGCAGCGCACTCCAGCTGGCCATCTCTACCAGCAGCGGGATGATATCCAGTCCTTTCTCAGTCAGCGTATACTCCTCCTTGCGCTTTTCCGTCTTGGACTGCCTCTTTGCAATAATCCCCAGCTTCTCCATCTGGGCCAGCCGGCTCGCCAGAATATTCGTCGCAATCCCTTCTTCCGACGCGAAAAATTCTCCATACGTCTTCTTCCCAAAGTAAACGATATCGCGAATAATCAACAGGGACCACGGATCACCAAATGACTCCAGCGCAAAATTGATCGGACAATACGAACGCCTCTGCTGTTTATGCTTCATTTTCCCGACCTGCACTATTTTTCTGATTTCCTCGGGTGAGATGGTAGCGGCGGTTTTTATGCCCGCCGTCGCATGGCCCCGGTAGATCTCCATATTCGTCCGCTGTTCCCTTGTTCCCTTCTCACTCAGATGACGAGCTCCCCCTCCCACACCCACCAAATTCATTGCCAGATCGTTTCCACTTTTCTCTTCTCTCTGAAGAATAGTATAGTGTCTCCACTTGCAAATTGCAAGGAACCGGAGAAACTGGGCGCACGTCCCATATTTACGAGCTCGCCTCGCGTGTGCCCCCGATGGAGCAGTGTGACCTGGCATCCACTGGGGTGGGGACGCCCGAAAAATGCACAAGTTATAAAGTTAAGGAGAAACGATCATGAAAAACGAACTGAGTATCCCACTGACCAGCGCAAATCGCAGCGAGCAGAAACCGCGCACATCGATCAGGTCCGCCGCACTCTGGGTCGTCCAGGTGCTGCTCGCCCTACTCTTCCTCTTCGCTGGCGGCATGAAGTTGATGATGCCGATCCAGGTGCTGCTGGCCCAGATGGCAGTGCCCTTGCCCGGCCTGTTTGTGCGCTTCATCGGCGTGATCGAGGTAGCCGGCGCGCTCGGTCTGACCTTTCCAGCCCTTCTGCGCATCAAGCCGTTCCTGACTCCTCTGGCTGCCTGTGGACTGGTGATCGAGATGATCGGCGCCACGGCCATCACCGTGATCAGCATGGGAGCCGCCCCTGCCTTGATGCCCCTGGTCGTCGGCCTCCTTGCGGCTTTCGTCGCCTACAGTCGGCGCAACCTGCTGGCAGTTTAATTGCCAACGACTCAACTATCCACTGGCCCGGGCCATATCCAAACGGCCTCTGGGCCTGGTGGATGCGAGGCAGAATATCGAGAAA
>DATAYF010000388.1:0-9010 GCA_036272735.1 Ktedonobacteraceae bacterium | reverse complement strand
TAGCAGGTCTAAGGCACAAAAAAAGCTCCTGATAACACGCGATGCGTATTATCAGGAGCCATTAGCTGCGCTGCGGTTTAGCTAAAGGATATCTTTAACCAGGCGAGCTCCATCACCAGATTTTTTCGTTTTGCTATTGATACTACTGTACCATATCTGGACGGGAGTTTGCTAGAGTATCATGCAACCGGGTGGCCCGCATTTCCTACGTGATCACCGTGAGCAGTGGCGGTTTTGTCCATGGTCAGCGTGGCAGGAGTCGTTCGTTCGCTGATGGGTAGCGCTACCACCAGCACACCATTCCCATACGTCACGTTAGCATTGGCACCATCAACCGCGTTCGGGAGGGTGAGTTCACGATAATAAATACCAACGCTCCACTCATCCATCAGTAGTTCTTTGGTATTTTTGAGCAGAGCACGCACCTTGCCGCGAATAATCAAGCGATTGGCCTGCTCTACCTGGACGAGCACATCACAAGGCTCCATACCAGGCATGGGAGCAGCAACCATCAGACGATCAGGAGTGCGATACATCTTTACAGGAACTTGTTGCACTTTCTCTTGCTCTTGCATATGCGAACGCTCCTTTTTACTGTACGCTAACACGTTTAGGATCCAGGCTAATTAGCCGGATTGCCACGATCAGGAGTGTCCGTTTCACCACTTTCTAAACGTTCACTCCAGGCTGTTCCCGTTTCTCGTCCTGGTGTATCGACACGCTCACCTGGACGATTTTTTGAGTGTCTGACGCCACTATGTGCAGGATCATACCCTTCCTGCGCCTTACTATGTGTACTACCCTGCTGCGACTCCGTTTCCCCGTAGCCGCTCCCCTGCGTCTCGGCATAGCCATCACGCATGAGATGCTGATCCCCTTGCTCATCGGTGTGGTGCACCAGCGTGTCCTTCTCAGGATACGTCTGCGTTGACCGCTCGTCGCCGCTCTGTGACACGCCATAGTCGGTATCGGCAGGGCCAGGCTCGTCCCTCATCTCGCCCCAGGCGTGATGAGGGACGTTCTCCGGCGTGATGCTCTCGATATGTTTGATGACTTCTTCGGGCGTGATATTGGCGGCACGCGCCGCGTCTTCAATTTCATGCATCGAGATATTGCGTGTTTTTATATCTTGCAACGTAATATTGCGCGCATCACCGTGATTGTCATTTGGTTTGTTACATCCACAGCTCATACACATGGGAAACTCCATTTCTACCGCTTATACTATCTTCATCTTTTGAAATCATTCGAAACGACAGCACACTGGCACGCTTTATTTTTTAAGAAAGCATTTGAAATCAGCCGAAATAAGGGCGTGGTAGCATGCGCAGCTTACATCATGGTAACGATTGATGAAGGGGTTGGAGTTTCAAACGCTTGATTTTTCTCTGCCATTCGTGTATAGTTTTACGCAGTAGTAAATCATTCCCCCAAGGAGTTTGTAACTTGTAGCTATGAGCAGAATTCACCGACAGTAAGCGGCTCGTCACCTGATCTCCTACCGTTTTTTATACGTGCATGGATGGAACCACTTGTTGACGACGCCTTTGTTCGCAATCGCTTACTGCTGGAAAGTGTGCTCATAGCCAGGTAGCATCCTATTCCCCTCATTGCCATCATCCTTTTGTATAACAGCAGCATGGACTACCGACGCAGAGCTGTCTGCTCACCTGCCTCTATGATGTAGCACCTCGCGCAGTAATCGATTCGAGATTTCACACCATCCTTTTTTGATACAAATTACTACTCGAATTGAGGTGCATTCTATGTTATTAACGGTACGAAACCTTTCCAAATCATACGGCGCAATCAACGTGTTGGACGACGTTTCGTTTGTGGTCAATGCTCACGAGCGTAGCGGCATTATTGGGCCCAACGGCGTGGGCAAATCGACGCTGCTGCGCATCCTGACCGGCTACGAGGAAGCTGATACGGGGCATGTTGCCTTTGGACCTGCAAGCGAACCCGGCTACTTGCCACAAACAACCCCCGAATTTTACGGGCAAAGCATCCAGGACTTGATACTGCAAGCGCTCGGCAATGTGCGTCGACTGGAAGAGCGTATGCACCAACTCGAAACAGCTATGGGTCAGGCAAGCGAAGAGCAGTTAGCGGACTTGCTCGCCGAATATAATAATGTCTCTATTAGATTTCAAGACCTGGGAGGTTACGACCTGGACCACAAAATCGCCACGGTCATGGCGGGCCTGCATATCGATTACCTGGATCGTGAGCAGGAGATGAGCAGACTTTCCGGGGGCGAAAAGGCACGTATTGGTTTAGCCATCCTGCTGCTGCGTGCTCCCGATATCTTGCTGCTGGACGAGCCAACCAACCATCTCGACTTCGCCAGCATAGCATGGTTGGAGACGTACCTTGCCAGCTACACGGGCGCGGTGGTGCTCGTCTCGCACGACCGGCAGTTTCTCAACCGGGCCATCAACCGCATTTTTGAGATTGATGAGTACGACCACAAGCTCAAAATATATGAGGGTAACTACGACGCGTACGTGCAGGCCAAAGCGCAGGAACGCATCAAGTGGGAGGAGGATTACCAGCGCCAACAGGAGGAGATTGTGGCGTTGAGGGAGCGCATCAAGGCGGCCAAGAGAGCCGTACTACGCACCCAGAGCCGTCCAGCACGCGATAATGATAAATTTGCGCGTCACTTCTTCGAACAAAATGTACAAAGCAGTTCAACAAGCAAGATCCACCAGGCCGAGGTGTTGTTGGAGCGCATCGAGGCCGATCCCATTCCCAAGCCACCGGAAATACTGCGCGTCAGTTCGCAATTTCACGGTGATCCCATGCAATCGCAAGAGGTTATACGCCTTGAGCAGATCAGCAAGCGTTTTGACGAACGCACCCTGTTCGAGCATATCGACCTGACCATAGGACCACGAGCGCGTATGATGCTGGTGGGGGAGAACGGAGCCGGAAAAACGACGCTCTTCAGGTTGATTATGGGCCAGGAGCAAGCAGACAGTGGAACAATACATATTACAGAAGGAGCGCGGGTAGGCTACCTGCCACAAGATCCCTTTTTCGCCGACCTTGACACCAGCGTTATCGACGCCTACCGCTACGGCCAGGTTGGGTACGAGAGCGAATTCGTTGGCCGTTTAATCGGATATGGGCTTTTTCGTCTCGATGATATGCACAAAAAGGTACGGCAGCTTAGCATGGGGCAACGGCGCAAATTGGAGATTGCACGCCTGTTGGCGGCGAGGCCAAACATGCTCTTGCTCGACGAACCAACCAACTATATCAGCCTGGACGTGCTAGAAGCCTTCGAGTCGGCACTGCAAATGTTCCCCGGCCCGGTCATCGCCATCTCGCACGACCGCTGGTTTATCCAACGTTTTGGGGGCGAAGTCTGGGTATTGCAACAGGCAAGGCTAAGCAAGCAAGAGCATGAGAACGTTAAAAATGCATAAAGATTTCTTTTTTTGTACAAACAAAGTCATATAACATATACATACTTTGTAAGTAGTATGTTATACTACCTTTGCCTTAGATAGAAAGTTGCAAAATTGAATGTCGCAAATTGAAAGATGGAAGTGCATTTAGGAGGATGAGGACCCATGCAAGGTATCATATTCGTCACGTGGGAAAGTTATCTCGCTAAGCGTTTTGGCAGCACTGTGTTCAACAGCTATCGTGCAAGCGTTGGAGAGACAGCAGTGAGTGCTCCGCTAGCCAGTCACGTGTATGAAGATGCCATCCTTTTACAAGGCGTGGCGGTTGCCACTAAACTTACTGGCGTATCCGTCACTATGCTCTTACGCGAATATGGGCGTTACTTTATTACAAATTCGCTGACCAATCATCTCTGTGTCTACCTGCTCTCAAGTGTGCATAGTGGAAGAGATCTGCTTCTCACCATGCGGGAGGCCCACGCACAATTGCATCGCTCAGCGCATGCGCTGACGCCACCGCTTTTCAGCTACGAGGCCATCTCGAATAACCCCAATGAACTAGCCTTAATCTACGATAGTTCACGCCAACTCTGCCCTGTCTTGTACGGTGCCATCGAAGGAGCGGCTGAATTGTTTGGCGAAACGGTGAGAATAGTCGAAAGTACGTGCATGAAACAAGGTGCGCATGCCTGCCGTTTTGAAATAGCTTTTTACGCGAACCATCAGCAACCAAAAAAGAAAGAGGCGCAAGAGATGTACCAGCTTCGTCGTTCACAAATGGATGTCGCGAATATGGTGCTCGAAATCCTGCCCTCATACGAGGGGATGACGGCGCTCGAAGTGCAAATCACATTGCAAAAAGAGAAGCCAGACCTGCACAAACTGCGCCTCAGCACCACGTTGGAAACCTTGCGTCAACTTCAATATGCTGGCCTGATCACGAGTTCCATCTCAAGCCCAGGCGAAGATCTGATGAAACATCGCTACTGGCGTGCTCCCACCGTGTGAACAATCCACGCTTCAAGTTACCTGACCAACCGTTTCTGAAACATGTGGCTAGTGCAACATGTTCTAAACTCACATTGCTGTGAGTTGGCTTGTACAGCCATGCGACGGAAACAGCAGCGTCGCGCTGCTCCCGATAGACGAGAGGGGCTTAGCACGCAAAAGACGTGATAGGATGCATTCACTGATGCATCAACGTTGAGATAAGTAGAGTCTAGTTCAGTGGTTTGGTCAACTGTTCTATCCCTTTTGGGTTGTAGATTGGAGACAGACATGAACAGAGATTCAAATCATAACGATAGAGTAACTATTCAGAAGGGCTATGTCAGTTGAGGAAAAAGAGGAAAGCTGCTAAAGTAAGCCCATGAGCAAGGATGAAGAGGTCGAGTATCTGCGACAAGAGAATAGGGAGCTGAAGGAGCGAATCACCCAACTGGAAGCCCAACTTCAGAAGGTGCAGGAACAGTTGGCGAAGGACAGCCATAACAGCAGCAAGCCGCCGTCCTCGGATGACATCAAACGGAGAACGAAGAGCCTGCGCAAGAAAAGCGGGAAGAAGCCAGGAGCACAAAAGGGTCGTGTGGGGCACACGTTGCAGCGTGTGGAGCAACCGAGCGGGAGCAACCGGATGAAGTGATGGTGCATGGGGTGTCATCGTGTGGACACTGTGGCCATGATCTGACGGATCAGCCAGCACGCCAGCCGGAAAGCCGACACGTCTTCGATGTTCCGACGCCTCGCTTGTGGGTGGTGGAGCATCGTGCAGAAGAGAAACGCTGTCCGCGGTGTGACAAGCTGACACGGGCATTGTTTCCCGAAGCCGTGCGTGCGCCGGCCCAATACGGGCCAGGGCTGGCAGGACTGGCGGTGTACCTGGTGGAAGGACAGTTCGTGCCTTACGCCCGTGCGGCCCAGTTTTTCCAGGAATGGTTCGCAGTGCCAATGTCGGCAGGCAGCTTGACCAGCTTTGTCAAGCAGTGTCACGCGAAACTGGCAGGAGTGGAGGAGCAGATCAAAGAGACCTGAAAGAAGGGAGCAGGGTTGCACCAGGATGCAACGGGCGTGCGCGTGGAGAAGAAAACGCAATGGGTGCATGTGGCTTCTACCGCCCGTTTGACCCATGACGCGGCTCATGCCAACCGAGGGCGCAAGGCGATGCAAGCCATTGGCATCAGTGCAGCTTTTCGTGGAGTGAGCATGCATGACGGTCTGACGAGCTATCGTGCCTTCGGATGCTCGCACGCGTTGTGCCATGCTCATCATCTGCGCGAACGCACCTTTGTGGAAGAAGAACTCAAGCAGGAGTGGGCAGCAAAGATGAAGGAGTTGCTCCTACGGATGAAAGAGCGAGGCAAGCCGCCCAAAGCCGCAGGCTTGTCTCAGCTGGACCCGTTGAGTTTGCTGGCTCTGAGTGCCGACTATGACCACCTGCTTGAGCAGGGGTGGAGGACCAATCCTCTCCCTCAACCGTCTCTCGATCCTCCATCGGGAGCAGACAGCAAACCGACGGCCAAGCGCTCAAGAAAACAGCCTCCTGCACGTAAACTGCTGCAGCGCTTACAGGCGGGCCTGTTGCAAGCGCTGGCCTTCCTGTACGACTTTGCCGTGCCCTTTGACAATAACCAGGCCGAGCGCGATCTGCGCATGCTCAAAGTTCAGCAGAAGGTTACAGGAGGCTTGCGCACCCAGGCAGGCATTGAGCAGGTCTGTCGCATTCGTGGCTAGCTCTCGACGCTCCACAAACAAGGGGCCAATCTGTTCCATGCCTTGCATCAGACACTTCTGGGACAACCCGTACTTTCCACCTTTTAGCCCCTGCTGCATAGTTACTAGTGCCCCGGTTCTCAGAACAGAAGTCCTAAGTGCTTATCCGAAAACCGATGATACAATGAAAACCAAAACGAATTGAAGAGAAAAGTATGCCGAGAACGCGCCCATGGGAAGTCCATGATCAGTTGTGGAAGCAAGTGGAACCCTTGATCCCCCAAGCCCCATCTCATGCAAAAGGAGGGCGTCCGCGCCTGGCAGATCGACAAGCGTTTGAGGCAATAGTCTCTGTCCTGCGTACAGGCATCCAATGGAATGCCTTGCCACGGGAACTGGGCGCGTCTTCGACGGTCCATGACCGCTTTCAGGAGTGGGAACGGGCTGGCTTCTTCAAGACGCTCTGGCAAGCCGGTTTGAACACCTACGATGATTTGTCTGGTATCCAGTGGGAATGGCAAGCGGTGGATGGAGCGATGACCAAATCCCCTTGCGGGTGCGCCGCGACCGGGGCCAATCCCACCGATCGCGGCAAGAAGGGAGTCAAACGTAGCATCTTGACGGATGGCGCGGGGATTCCCTTGGCCATCGTTATCGATGGAGCCAATCGTCACGATATGAAACTGCTGTGTGCGACCCTGGCTGGCATTGTCATCGCCCGTCCTGAACCAACCCAAGCGCAGCCGCAACATCTGTGTTTGGATGCAGGTTACGATTACCCAGCCAACCGTGAGGAAGCGGAAATGCATCACTATCTTCCTCACATTCGCGATCGTGGGCAAGAACAGCAGGAGAAAATCACCACACCCGGCTTTCGGGCTCGCCGATGGGTTGTGGAGTGCACGCATTCCTGGCTCAATCGCTCCCGTCGCATCCTCGTCCGTTGGGAGAAGAAGGCGGAGAACTATCTCGCCTTTCTTCATCTCGCCTGTGCTCAACTGATCTTTGCCAAATTATTGGTTTTCGGATAAGGTCTTAGTTCTATTTCGTTGCGCAATTCATGGATACCAGAGCCTCCCTGAGAAAAGATGGGTCGTTTGTCCCATTCCTTTCCTTCTGTGTATGAGGTATGTTTCCCCTGTGCTCAAATTCCTATCGCTTAAGAATAACAGCATTTGGAGAAAAAAACATGTTTCAACGTATCTCTAAATCTATCTGGCTGGTAATACTTCTGGTTGCTGTGGTGCTAGGAAGCTTGCCTGGTGTCGCGCTAGGGCAGGGCCACAATCTCTTCCTGGGTATGATTATAGGCTGGTTCAGCATTCCCCTAATGCTCTACCAACTTATCACTGGTACGCTTGAGATTTTCTCTCCGACTGATGCGCTTTTCTGGCCCACGTTACTGATACTCCTCATCTATCCGATCGCGATGCTAGGATATGGTGCCTGTGCTTACTGGACGGCGCAGCGTACAGGCATCGTACGCGAAGGGCTGAAAGTAGTGGTTGTGGCAGCCTTTGTTAGCGCACTGGTGAGTATTCCAATGGAAGTAATCCTAACCAATTCCTTTAGCAACTTTGCGCGTAGCAACTTTGCGAGCTATCTAGCAGGTATGTTGGTAGCACATGGATTCATCTTAGTCCACCTGTTGATCTCGGCTCTGCTGGGAGGACTGATTGCAGCAGGACTGGTCAGGCTCGGTAGACTCAATCGGCCCGTAGTCTCCTGATGGAAGCGCTGGTATATTCTGTAAAAGTCCATTTACTAGAAAGGTATTCATAAATGCAGAATTCTCTCATGTCTCAACTTCCTTCCCTTTATATCCCGCGTCGCAAGGTTATTATCGGTTTGATGGGCCTGGTGGCAGCAGCAGCAGCAGGAGAACTTGTCGCCTGTCAGCCAAGCTCTCAAGGCACATCAGTCGGGTCTCCAGTAACGAAATCATCAACCTCGTCGGCAATGAAACCGACTCTTACCGCTACAGAACCACAAGGCAGGACGCTTTTTGTCTACCGTGAGCATACGAGCTTCGTACATGATGTTGCATGGTCACCAGATGGGACGCGTATCGCTTCTGCAAGCGATAATCTTGGGACTGGCAATGCGCCTCCTTTTGAGCAAGAAGTTCGTATCTGGGATCCCAATACAGGAAAAACTGCCCTGCGCTACGCAGGTCATTATGAGCATGAGCCAGCACCTAACCAGAATCAGACTTTCCCTGATGGTATCCAGGCTCTTGCATGGTCGCCGGATGGCACTCGTATTGCTTCTCTCGAAAATATTTCGGTGTATATCTGGAAGCCTCAAACGGGGCAGATCCTGGCATCTTATACACCGACCCCTGATGGCTCCTGGATGACTTCTCTTGCCTGGTCTCCCAACGGCACACGCATGGCTGTCTCTGGATTTGCTCACGACGTGCAGATCTGGAATACCGCAACAGAAAAGATGGTTCTCCACCACGACACCGGGTCGGTTGATCTGGCGTGGTCACCGGATGGTACGCACATTGCCTCAGCAGCAGCAAACAAAGGACATTCTGTGCAGCTTTGGGACGCAGCCACCGGGCAAGCCATTAATTTTTACCCTGGTGGCCGCCTGACATCGATAGTCTGGTCTCCCAATGGAAAATATATCTGCTTCACCGATAACAATGGAATACTGCAGGTCTGGGAGGCGGCAATAAACGGGCAGCAGATCCTCTCCTGCTCAGGGATGGAAATCGGAACACAATACATGCCTGCAAGACCTCATCTCATAGCCTGGTCGCCTGATAGTAAATATATCGCTTTCGGGAAGAACACGACAGTCCAGATCTGGGAAGTGGTAGCAAGGCACTTACGCTTTACCTATCGTGAGCATATGGATGTCGTCCGTAAAGT
>DATAYF010000387.1:0-12828 GCA_036272735.1 Ktedonobacteraceae bacterium | reverse complement strand
CGCGCCACCGCCGAAGCAGACAATCGGCCGGGGTAGTTCCATCTTGTTCATCTCGCGGGCAATCTCGTTCAACTCTTTCACGTGTGGGCGCGTCGTGGCTGAGAGACACACGATGCTCGGCTGCATGGTGCGAATCTCTTGTAACAAACTGCTGGTCTCTAGCATCTGCCCAAGATAATAGACATGTAGCCCCGCGCGCCGCCAGAAGAGCGCCAGCATCAGGATACCGATCTCGTGCGTCTCCTTTGGGGCACAGCCCACCAGCATCGTTGGTCCCTGACGTAAATTAGGCGTCGATTGAAAAAGATGCGCCAGGCGGGTGCGAATAATATTGCTGGCGAAATGCTCGATCATGACCGAGATCTTTTTTTCTTCCCAGAGCATTCCCACGCGATACAGTACCACCTGCAATAGCTTCAGGCAAACTTCTTCCACCGGGTAATAGGAGAACGCTTCATCGAGAATACTCTGCACTCTCGACTCGTCCATATGCATAATCGCCTCGATCAGCAGGTCTTCTAGCGCGTAGAGATCGGGCGCGTGCTTTAAGCGCTGCTCTTGCTCATGTTGGGCCACCGCTTGCATGTGTGTTGCGCGTAAGGTCAGCGTTGAGAGACGCTTTAAGGCCTCTTTAGGCGATAACCCCGCTTCGATCAGGTGGACGACTTGTGAACGCGTCACCCTGGCGACAAGCACCTCTACAGCGAGGGGAAGCGTGTTCTGCTTGCGCATTTCAATGATTTTGGCGACGACGACCTGCAAGAGACGCTGGCACACGAAACTGGCCGGGTGCGTCGCGAAGGCTTGCGCGAGGATGCGCTCGGCTCCCGCCTCGTCCAGCAGTATAAAGGCGCGTAGCAGCGACTCGTTGAGTTCAGGGAAGTCATGACGTTGCGGCACGCTGTTTGCTGCCAGCAAGTCGTTGGCTCCCTTGCTTGTTATATATTCCGGCTCATGACGGGCAAGCTCGGCCATGGCCTGACACACGCTCAGGCCAGCCTCGACACGTGTACGCAACCAGCGAACCGCCGCCAGGTCGCGTCGAGAATACAAGGGATACGCGCCGCGCGAGGGCAACGGAATGCCATAGCGTCGCTCCCAGGTACGCAGCGTCATCGCGTGGACGCCGCTTTTGGTCACCACGGTTTCCAGATCGTAGTAGGGCATAGGTTGGTGAGATGTGAGCCGTGGCAAATTCTCCTCTGGGGGGGGCGTTGGCGCAGCAGGCGATATCTCTTTTGGCGTTTTTAACGCTTCGTCTTCCTTCATTGACGGAGGAAGAGGTGTGGACATCGACACGGGGATTTGAGGCAAAGGCGTAGACATAGCTGCAGGGAGTTGAAATGCGTACGACATTTCTCCTGTTTCCTGCATGCGCTTGCGAGCACTCGCTAAATCAAGCGTTTTTGTGTCGGCAACCTCTTCTCTCGACATGGTTTTGTTGGGTCCGGTATCTGGCGAGACAGAGCGTGGTCGTGGCGTTGCTGGTGGTGGTGATTGCAGAGTACGTTGCGAGTACTTGTCGGCATTCACGTCGAGAAAGGTCAACTCTTCCAATATTCCGAAATCGTCGGTGGTGCGTAACGGCCTGAACTTTTTGATGCTCATACAACATCCCCCCTTCAACCTTATACATACACATATCTACGCGCAGCAAACGAATCGTAAAACTTTTTGCATGAGATACTCTATAGCATAGCATTTTTCGCACTGAATGTATAGACTTCTCATGGGGTTCCCGCATTTATTTATGGTTTTTTAATGCCCAGATGGAAATAGAGACAGAAAAACGTGCGAAAAACACCTCACGAGGTGTTTTTCGCACGTTTTTCTTGTTAAATCATCCTTTGACGGCACCGGCGGTAAGTCCAGATACGATACGGCGTTGCAGCAGGAGCACCAGAATAACGAGCGGAATGGTCACGACTATCGAGGCCGCAGCCAATTGCCCATACGCAACAGTATGCTCCGAGTTGAACATCGTAATGCCAACCGTTACTGGCTGAGCAGCGGTGGTTCCCGACAGTGACAGACCGAAGAGGAAATCGTTCCACACTGCAATGAATGACAGGATAGCCACTGTGAATACGCCTGGTGCGGTCAGCGGCAACAGCACATGCCAGAGCGATTGCAGGCGCGTTGCTCCATCCATACGCGCCGCCTCCTCCAGATCAGGCGGCAATTCCTTGAAGAACGAGTTCAAGAACCAGATCGTCAGCGGCAAGGTTAAGAGCAGGTCTGGGATGATGAGTGCAGAGTAGGTATCATAAAGGTAGAGTGGACCAGTAAAGAGCACGTAGAGCGGCCCGACCATGGCGATGAAAGGGAACATCTGCACCGAGAGCACCATCGCCAGTACCAACGCTTTGCCACGAAAATTGGTGCGTGCCAGGGCGTATGCGCAGAAAACGCCGAAGAGCAAGGAGATTACCGTGGTCGCCGCGGCAATAATCGCGCTGTTTCTTAACGTAGGCAGGAAGAACGACGATTTCACCAACACGTCTACATAATTCGTGATATCAAAGGTATGCGGGAAGATCGTAGGCGGTGAGGCATTCAGCTCAATGCCCCCCTTAATCGACGTGATGAACGTCCAGTAGAGCGGTGCCAACGAGATGAATACCACAATCACGACCGCGACATAGCGCCAGAACACGCCCCAGCGCGCCCGACGTTGCTTCGCGGCGTAGCGAGCGCGATCTTTTTCCCTGCTATAGGCAATTGATGTTTGTTGCTGTACAGCCATAACTTAGATCCTTTTCCAACAGAGCGCTAGCCCAGAGTACTCGTTTTAACTACGATTCGCTCGCATCATCCCCACAAAGATCAGGCTGATCACGAGTCCGAATAAGAAGACGATGACCGAGGCTGCTATGCCGGGCGCGAAATCTAACGGAGTGCCACCGAACATCTTCAATTGCGCGTACGAGGCCATCGATGGTACCGCGCGTTGCCCAAACACATAAAACAGGTCGAAGGTACGAATCGCATCCAGCGAACGGAAGAGCAGCGCGATAATCAATGAACCCCTCAGCAGCGGCAGCGTAATACGCGTGAATTGCTGCCAGCGAGTACTGCCATCAACGCCCGCCGCTTCGTATAACTCGCTGGGGATAACCTGCAAACCCGCGAGCAGAAGCAACGCCATAAACGGCGTGGTCTTCCAAATGTCGGTAACCAGGGCCGCGATAATCACTCCGTTAGTACTGCCGATCAGCGTATCACCGGGCTTCAGCAGGTGAACTAATTGCAAAAGATACGTGATAATGCCAGTCTGGTCGTTGTACATCAACAGCCACATCTGCGCCGAAACAACTGTTGGGTAAGCCCAGGGTACCAGGATGGCTGCGCGCACCAGGCCGCGACCAGGAAATGTCTTGTTGATCAGCAACGCAACACCCAGGCCAAAAACAGTTTCCAGGGCCACGCTGATGATCGTAAATATTACTGTCGTGGATATCGCGCTTGTAAAGGCCGGATCGCCGAGAATCCTGACGTAATTGGCAAACCCGACAAAATTGGGCCTGAGCAGTAGCGGATTATCCAGCAAGCTCAAGTAAACCGAATCAATCATCGGATAGATCGCGATGATCAGGATTAAGAGCGCGGTTGGCAACACCAGAAAGTAAGGAAGCAAGCTCACGTTTGTTTTCGCACGTGGGCGCAAACCTGGCGTAGTTTTGGAAGGCGTATCGACTGTTTGGGTCGCCATAATGTTCTATCCTTTGTCTAATTTCACACTGCCATTGCCTTACGTTCGAGTAATGGAAGGGAAAATGCCAGAAAAATCCTTATGGCATGCTACAGTATAAACGCTTGAGGAGGGATAAAGGCACCGGTGATCATACACACATTGCTGCATGTATGATCACCAGGAGCAAATGCTTACGACCCACTGACAATCTTTTGCAGCGCACTCTGTAGAGCGCTTAAAGCTGCGCTAGGACTCATTTGTTTTTTCAAAGCCTGATAGATATTGGACTGAATGGCGTTTGAAAGATCGGTATAGACCGGAGAGACCGGGCGCGGCTTCGCGTTTTGCAGCACATCCGTGAGCTTGCCAAACAGTGGCTCTTTCGCCAACACCTCCGCGTCAGTGTAGACACTCTTTAAGGTAACTGTTTGCGAAGCATTAATGGCTGCCTTTTTCTGCGCCGCCTCTTGCAGCATATACTGAATGAACGTCCAGGCCGGGTCCGGGTTCTTCGAGAAGGCATTGATTGCCAGGTTCCACCCACCGATGGCTGAATGCCCAGTCGTACTACTTCCGCCATATGGAAGCGAGGTAATATCGAATTTATGGGCAATCTTCGACTGCGTTGGATCGTTACCCAGCGAGTAGGCGTACGGCCAGTTGCGCATGAAGACGGAGTCGCTATTCTGGAAGACGACGCGTGAAGGATCTTCCTGATAAGTGGTCACGGCATTTGGCGAGATAGAACCCACCCAGCTTACCATCTTGGTAAGTGCCGCTTGAGCCTCTGGGCTATTTACGACCACCGACTTTGCATTGCTGGGATCAAGCACAGCGCCGCCGTAACCGTAAAGCACCTCGACGAAGTTGCAGACAAGCCCCTCGTACTGTGATCCCTGCCATACATAGCCATATTTTGATTTGCTGGGAGAGTACTGCTGCGCCATGCTCGTGAGGTCATCCCACGTCTTCGGCGGATTTTTGACGAGGTCTGTGCGATAGTAAAGCAGGCCGACATCGGTACGGAAGGGAGCCGCCCAGAGCTGGCCCTGATACGTACAACCCTGCACCGGTCCAGGCAAATACTTACTACGCTCGCTGGCGGGCCACTGACTCTCAGTAATCGGCTTCGTCCACTGGCTGGCAGCATACTGTGCCGGATAGGTAATATCAATCGAGACAATGTCAAGGCTACCACTGCGCGCACGAAACATGTTATTGTAAATCGTCAACTGGTCATCGGTTTTGGCCGACCCCTGCTGCCACGTGACGTGAATACCCTTTTGATTACCTATGGTCTTATTAAAAGTATCAGTCAATGAGCCATAGGTGGGAGTCGGGTCTTCTTCACTTTTCCAGACGAGATTGACGGTCTGTCCATTACCGCCTGTACTATTCGATGTGCCACCACATGCCTCAAGTAGGGACACAGCGGCACTACTGGTCAGGCCAACGGCGACGGCCCTTTCCAAAAACGTACGACGATTGATGCGGCCTGAACGGATCTTGGAAATAATTTCGTCCAGCGCTCCACGCTGCTCTGGATACATATAAGTCCTCCTTTGGACAATTGGTCCACGTATATAGCCTATTACTACGCATACTATATACGCTCTACCTACCTGTTTTTCTCACGTCTACAATAGAGAAAAAAATAGCAAATGATTGTGCTAAGCTATCGGCTCACGCTAATAAAACCGATACTGAGACAACAATGATTAGTAAGTCGCAAATTCCATCAGAGTTGCATTACATAGGATATATTACCTAGCCGCCGACGAGCTTCTGATTACTGAGCGCAAAATAGTTGTAAAAGCGTGTATTGACCACTACGTTAACTCATGAAACAGCATAGCATACGCGCGCACTACTGTAAAGTCATCCGCAAAGTCATCCGCTCGGATTAGAAAAAAAGCGAAACATTTTTATTTTTTCATACGTACCAATCGAAGTATGTCTAGCTCGCTTACGAGTTGCACCATTTGGTTGATCGATGCTTGAAGAAAGGTTTTTATGAACGACGAGCAGCAGATTCCACAGAACAATACGCTTGCTGATATCACCACGTCCGAGCCGGAACTGGTGGCAGCGTCGTCCAATGCTGTACCATCCTTAAATACGGGTGAGCGTAAGGAGGTTGTTAGACGCAGCCGCCTGAGCGCAGTCGTGATCCACGAGACAGTTCGTGAGGAAGGGGAACGAGAATTGAGTCGCTCTCCAGCCGCGCTCGCCCTCTCTGGTCTGGGGGCGGGACTTTCCATGGGCTTCTCCCTGGTTACGCAGGGTCTTATTTACGCCTACTTGCCCCCCAACGCCATATGGGGACCATTGCTCGATAATCTGGGGTATTGCGTCGGCTTCTTGATCGTTGTGTTGGGACGCCAACAACTCTTCACCGAAAATACGCTGACGGCAATCCTGCCTTTGTTGGCGAACTTTAATCGGCGCACGATCTTACGTGTGACCAGGTTATGGGCCGTGGTGCTGGTGGCTAATCTCGTTGGGGCGCTGATCTTCGCCTCGGTGATCGCCCATACCGCGCTCTTCCCATTACCCATTCAGCAAGCCTTTCTGCACATTTCTGGGCACCAGCTCCATACTGGTTTTGGCCTGATCGTCTTACGCGGTATCTTTGCCGGTTGGCTGATCGCACTGATGGTCTGGCTACTTCCGGTGGCTGGTGATACCAAGCTGCATATAATTATCCTGATTACCTACATCGTTGCGCTGGCTAATTTCGCACACGTTATCGCAGGTTCCGTCGACATGCTTTACCTGGTCAATAAAGACGTT
The DNA here is from genome assembly GCA_036272735.1 of Ktedonobacteraceae bacterium. Taxonomy (GTDB): domain Bacteria; phylum Chloroflexota; class Ktedonobacteria; order Ktedonobacterales; family Ktedonobacteraceae; genus DATAYF01. Next base: position 6,341 of record DATAYF010000387.1, on the reverse strand, counting down.
ATTTCCTGGCTCGACTACCTTGGAAGCTTTCTGCTACCAACCCTGATCGGCAATATTCTGGGCGGGGTCTCGCTGGTAGCGGTGCTCAATTTTGCCCAGATCGCTACTGAAAAAAAGGGGAATGGCTATGGGCAGTAAACGGTAGTGTGAGAAAAAGAAAGGTGGAGGTTCGAGGCCAGATCGTCATATAATAAAAAAAAGCACAATTTCAATCAGGAGTAACAATGAGTTTTCTCGCCTATCCACAAACCGAGCAACAAAAAAATTTGGTGAGCATGGCCTCCGAACTGGCCGACACATTCGCAGCCCGCGCCGTAGACTATGATTGGGCAGGTCGCTTTCCGCTTGAGAATTACGAGGACCTGCGCAAGTCGGGGTATCTTACTCTGGCCGTGCCACGTGACTTTGGTGGCTATGGCGCGTCTCTGCTGGATGTCGTGATCGCACAGACGCGGCTGGCTCAGGGTTGCGCCTCTACCGCGCTGGCTGTCAGCATGCACCTGGTCAACAGCAATCGCCTGGCACAAGTCAAGCAGCCCAACGAAACGCTCACAAAAATCTTCCGCTCGGTCGTCGAGGATGGCGCGATGATCAATACCGCCGCCAGCGAGCGCGCAACGGGTAGCCCCAGCCGTGGGGGTCGCCCAACCACTACCGCACAACGCCAACCTGACGGTTCGTGGATCATCAACGGACGCAAAGCTTATACCACTGGTAGCCTGGCTTTGAAGTATTTTATCGTGAGTTGCGGCATCGAGGACACATCTGGCCTCGAACCGCTCAAAGCCGACCGCGGCAATTTCTTGATTACCAATGATACGCCCGGCGTGGGCATCGAAGAAACCTGGAACTCGCTGGGCATGCGAGCCAGTGGCAGCAACGATGTGATCCTCGACAATGTGCACGTCGACGCAGAAGCCTTTATGGATGTTTCTCTGCCACTCACTCCGGCGGACCTGAAACCCACAACTGGCTGGGTCCTCGCTACCACTGCGGTCTACTTCGGTGTAGCCCAGGCAGCACGCAACGCGGCCATCACCTTCGCACAACATCGCCGCCCCAATTCGTTGGATAAGCCCATTTCTAGCCTGCCGCATATTCAGGAGAAGGCCGCGAAGATGGAACTGGCACTGCTGCAAAGCAAGGCGCTGCTGTTCGATGTGGCAGAGCAGTTCAGCAACGCACCAGAAAGCGTATCCACCAGCACCATTGGAGCCGCCAAATACGTGGTGACCAACCACGCCGTCGAGGTGGTCGACCAGGCTATGCGGCTCGTCGGGGCTGCCAGCCTGGCAGTGAGCAGTAACAATCCGCTCCAACGCTACTATCGCGATGTGCGCGCCGGTCTGCACAATCCACCGATGGAAGACGCGGTCATCGCGCAACTTGGGCGCGATGCACTGGAAGAGCAGCAGTAGGAATACATAAAGAAATGGTAATGGTTTGGCCAAACCATTACCATTTCTTTATGTATTCCTACTGCTATATAAAGGTTTCTTAATGGTTTCCGGAAACTATTAAGAAACCTTTATATGTTTACTATGCGAGTGGAGGGAGCAGGTCGGGAAAGACGGGTGGCAATTGTTTGTACAGGTCAGCGCCACTCAGGTGTGTGCGCCAGCTTCGGGCCTGGGCCAGATCGTGCACGAAATCCTGTTGCAGATCGATGCCCAATGCTTGCCAGGTGAGGCTAATCGCCCGTCGTGCATAGGCAATATCGTTGCGTGGCTCGATGCGGTCCAGGTCCTCGAAAAACCAGCCACAACTGGTAAAGCTGTATTGTTGGTAGTATTGTGCCTCCAATAATAGCCTGGTCTGGCGCACCAATGGAGCCTCAATTGGTTGTGCGTTGCCGTGCCGCATCCAGAATTGCGCGGCTGGCTCCCAGCCATTGCGCAACGCCAGGTAGTCGTCGCGTGCGGCCCAGGGATCGCTAAGCGTTCTTCCGGCGTAGCGCTCGAACAATTGATTGCCGCGCTCGGTCAGGTGCACCAACGCCTGGCGCAAGGTCCCTTTCCAGCTACTATCGCCCTCGGTGCACTCACAGCCCGCGTTCCAGCGCGCTACGCCATGCCCACAGCTCCACGCGCTCGGCAGACGCAACTGCACCTCGCGTGTCGCTGGATGTTTTTGCAGGTAGCGTTCCAACGTACAGACCTCGAAGCCGTTCTCCGGTGCCCCATGTTGCAACAGGTATGCCAGAAATTTATCACGCCAGGGCTTATGGTGCCCATACAACTCGCCATCCGTAGCAATCACGATAAGCTGATCCTCGCCCGCGTCAAGCTTGGATTGTGTAAGATGCTGTGGCAGGTAGCCAGACGCAAACACGTCGGCGTCGTTGGTCACGTTCCAATCAAACGAGACGCCGCCTGATAGGGGCGCGTTGTAGCAGAAGACGGTAATACTGCGACCCTCGCGCAATGGGACCATGTAGGGTTCCGTTGGATCGATCTCTTGCGCGGCCTGCCAGGGTGCCAGTACAGTGTAGGTCACGCCACATTGTGCCAGTATATCCAGGCATTCCAGATCGACCGCCGTCTCCGCCAACCACATGCCATGCGCATCGTGGCCGAAGCGGTGGCGGAAATCGCGCAGACCCCACAGGATTTGCGTACGCTTATCGCGCACGGATGCTAAAGGCAGGATAGTATGGTTATAGGCTTGAGCCAGGGCATTCCCAACCCCGTAGCGTTGCATGTGCAACTGGTCAGAGGCGATAATGCTCCGATAGACATCTGGATGCGCCTGCTCCAACCAGGCAGCAAGTGTTGGCCCCAGGTCGAAGCTAATGCCTGCAAAATTGCCGAGTTCGGCATTGGGGCGATAGCACTCTGAGGTAATCTTCTCGTTAAAGTTGGCGAATGGAGCAGCTCCCGTCTCGACGGGTAGCGCACCTGTGAATGGTTCCTCACGTGGTGGCTGGTAGAAATGTCCATATAGACAGAGAGACGCCTGACGCAGAGGTGCATTGTTAGTAAGAGGCAAAGAGATTTCTTGATTGACCATGTAACCACCTTCCCTGGTATACAGCAAGTATCAGCACTGTTCCCCAGAACGAAGTACAATTACATCTGGGTTCCCGATTGTGGTGATGGTGCAGGCCGCCCTGCGGCCGCAGGCCGCCCACCTGCACCATCACCACAACCACTTATCTTACGCACTCAACATGAACGATTCGTAGGCTTCGCGTAACTTAGGGTAACGCAGTAAAAAGAGTCCAGCGTATTCCTGCGAGAGCGGGTGCGGCTGACGGATTAAGTGCATGTTGGCCTCTTTCAGCAGCCGATTGCCCTTTTTCCCATTGCAGGAGCGGCACGACGCTACCAGATTTTCCCAGCTACTTTGTCCGCCGCGCGAACGCGGGATGATGTGATCAAGCGTCAGATCACGCGTATGTTTGCCGCAATACTGGCACGTTTCCTCGTCGCGCAACAGGATATTAGCCCGCGTTGGTTGCAAAGCCACACGCGGGATACGCACATTTGCGAGCAGTTGCACGATTACGGGCCGTTCCAACTCAAGTCGTCGTGCCCGGATGCTCTCGTCTATCAGGTTGCGCACCGCGTCATCGATGAAGGTAACTTTGTGTTTGGAGAGTAGCACGATGAGACGGCGCTCCGTAATGACAGAGAGTGGCTGTAACGAGGAATTTAGTACAAGAACAGGCATGAATAGCGTTCCTTCCTCTTAGTCAGACCCAATAACAGTGCAGACAGGGAGGTAAGAACTGAAACGTTGGCAGGAGGTAAACTGCCTTACCTACCACTCAGTATCTACCACCGCCTGCGACGACTAGTGGATAAGGGAGAAGGGCAGCTTGCATGTCCAGGTGATAGTGATACGACGAACAAGCCACCTTGTTGTTGAGGTGGTTGAAAAAAGCTGCATGGAAACATCAGCCGTGTAGTCACAGGTGTTGTTGCGCCTGGCCGATACTTCCGCATTTGTAGCTCCTTCGTGCGTACCTGGATAAAGAATGAGTCACACACTGTGTGCTGATCCTATGAAGATCGCGACACCTGGACCCCGTAAAGAGGGAGTATGTGTCGTATTCCTGGTCGGGGTGAGAGGACTTGAACCTCCGACCTCAGCGTCCCGAACGCTGCGCGCTAGCCGACTGCGCTACACCCCGTTTTGACATCATGCAAGTGCTCGTACGTACTTACCCGCTGAGCTGAGCCGCGTGCCCGGCCTGCGTGAGCAGACTACTCTGTGTAGATAGCCCCAAGCACTTACTCTGCTCTTCCCAAGTATAACACAACACGCCGCTGCTTGACAATAGATCGCAACTGCTTTTTTGGCGGTGTGAAGAAAAATACACGAAAACTTGTTCTTGACAATCCTACAAACCCGCAGGTCACCAGTGAGCATCAAGACGAAGACGAGCAGGCAAAAGAAAAGCGCCTATGTGAGCGGGTGAGACGGCGACGTCCTATTTTCCCACGGGGCTACCCCCGTAGTATCATCAGGGCTGAAGAGCTTAACTTCCGTGTTCGGGATGGGAACGGGTGTACCCTCTTCGCTCTAGTCACCGGCTCACCTGCACATACAGGCGCTTGTCCTCAACGAGGAGAATAATAACACGGCGGCAAATCTTTGTCAACACCTTTGGCGACTAATTTCGACCAATTTAAAAATTGGCTACCTCTTGCACGATGCGGCGAATTACGGTACAATAGCCATCGTCACAGTTGCGCCAAGGCGTCCTACGCGTGTGGGAAATGGCAACAGCCAGCAACCACGTATAGATATATCGCTGCTGCTGATGCTGCTTGACATCTATGCTAGCATGTATATTGCATGCAACCGTTAGCCATGGAGTCATGGCCGCGTAGCTCAGCATTGCGTCTGGCAACGAGAACATTGCATCATTTATGTAAGACCGCGTAGCTCAGTGGTAGAGCAATCGACTTTTAATCGATTGGCCGTGGGTTCGAATCCCACCGCGGTCATTTAAATCTCATAATCCTTCGCCCAACGTACGTTTTTCTCCTGTTTGTTCTTCGTTGGTACGAGCCTTAGTACAGCGTATCACAAATTCGTTCCTAGCTTTGTGGCCCTCAGCCGGCCTCACACTTGGGATCATATGTGAATACATTTGTGGAATCCTGTACTTAGATTCATCTGTGATACCCCTGCATGATCGACAGGTATCAAGTATACTCTTTTAGTTTCAGGACAATACACAGCAAAATAATCGATTTGCCCTCGATAAGATCTACTACCGTGCGTTGTTTTCCCAGCACGAGTGTGATAGTGGAGGCTAGCTGGAGCAAATTCGATACACTCCCCATTCGATCTCCCTGTCTTACACTGAATCTTCCAGAACTGACCATCAGCATCCTCAATTACCGCATCATAGCGCAGGTTATCGCCAGGAGGTTTCAAGACATAGTAGCCAGACTCCGCGAGCCTTGCCATAATTATGATTTCGCTACGTTCCCCCAATTGCTTTAGGGTTCTGCTTTGGTTTATTTGGTTGCATGGCATGCTTCCTCCCTATTCTCAATTAAAGATGCCCAGGTCACAATACCCAGGCACAGGCGTGTATGCTACTCCATTGTTTGTTTTCATGCGTATATTAATAGGCAATACATTTATTCTAAGATATATCAGTATTTATAAGTTTTGTATATGTATACCTACAAAAAATACCCTTATCAAGGAACAGAAAAGCGGGTAATATGGTATTACTTGACACGTAAGCGGCAAGGGCATTGCTCCTAAACCGCTTTTCTACCCTATTGCATCACAAAATATTTTGTATACGCCACCATACTATCGTGCGTAGTATCTATAGAGAGGTGAGAATTCGTGGCTGCTTTTGACTAGCCTTTCCTGCTACAAGCCTTGTCGGGACTCCAGCAACGTGTTACACTACTGGCAGTACTCAAGAAAAGATGTGGTTTCGATACCTCCAAATATGCCGATAGGCTGAAGAGGGGTGACAGCGATAATGGGAGGCGGTGCCTTCTGCCGACTATTGCTGCGGCGCGTATGTATCATGGCACCGATTGCATGTGACAAAACGGATACTGGTTGTTGATGATAGAAACGAGCTATTACATTTGATGCGGCGCGTTCTTGAAGATGAAGAATACCTGGTCTCCATTCTTCAGGAAGGGAAAGATGCCTTCGCCCAGGTCAAAAATTCGTTGCCCGACCTCCTCATTCTTGACTTGAAGTTGGGCGATATATCTGGCAAGGATATCCTCAAGCAGATCAAAAATGATACTGTCACTATTGATGTCCCTATTATTGTCTATACAGCGGCGGTATTGGAGGCTGAAGAAGTCACGGCGCTCATCGACGAGCATCCACAGCTTTATCAGAATGTG
>DATAYF010000386.1:0-3060 GCA_036272735.1 Ktedonobacteraceae bacterium | reverse complement strand
GCTTTGTCTTCTTTTTTTTTCTCACTATCGTGATACTACTTATAGGTCACGGGTCAGTACATTACTAATACACTGCTTCTAGAAAAGCAGAGGAGCCTTACCCCTCTGGTAAAAACAAGACTGGGAGCAGGCAAGAGAAGTTTTACAGGTTGTAACGTCTGATACAAGATAAAATAGAGCATTACGTGTTCAGCTTTGAAAAAAGGATGGGATAATGGCAGTTCAAAATGCTCAAGAGCTGTTTCTGTACAAACTTGCCGAGATGTACGACGTTGAGCAGAAATTGACGCAGGTTTTGCCTGTGTTAATAAAAGAAGTAGACAATCAGGCGGCGAGAGAAGTTTTGTCAGAACATGAGCAGGAGACACGCCAGCATGCTCGTAATATCGAGCAGTGTTTCCAGATTCTAGGAACGCAGCCAATGGCTGTGGAGTGCCAGGCCGTGAAGGGGTTGAAAATGGACCACGATATGTTTGTCCAGCAACAACCATCGCCCACGATCCTCACGAAGTTCGACCTGAAAGCTGCTTGCGACAGCGAAACCATGGAAATCGCAAAGTATAGCGGCCTGATTGATGATGCACTCAACCTGGGATTTTTGCAAGTAGTACCTATTCTCCACGAGAATAAGCTGCAAGAAGAAGTCGTAGATAAGAAAGTTGCGAAGATAAGTCATGAACTTACGAAGCAACTTGTCAAGCGTTAAATAGAGCTAAAAGAACAGAGTGCTCAAAAAAGATGGCGGAAGTCGTAACTTCCGCCATCTTTCTTTTTATTTCACCAACAGCCTGGGGTACAAGCACGAATCTGCATGCAAGAGACTTGCATATGGCAACGGGCAGATTTATGGGCAGGAAGCAATAAACTAGTATACGCCTATAACATTTGGACCCATCAGTATAATACATTTATGAGCATTCAATATGTTTTTAGCGTACAGGACGTGCCAGAAGCCATAAAATTCTCAAGGAATAGCAGAATTTCCGAGTGAAGCGAGTAGGTTCGTGCACGAACGTTGCATGGAAAAGTATGCACTTTTCGATTACGAAACGCCACATGCTCACGGAGAAATGACATTCTCCAGAATCTCTCTATAGTGATAAAGGAATAAATCAATGAAAAATCTCTTTCGCGCACCAATTGCTTCTACACCTTCTCTTACAGAACAACCAGTGATTCAGGAACTCAGCGAGCAAGAACTGGAACAGGTCGTGGGCGGCTGCTGTACTCACCACGTCGTTCATCATCCCAGCCACTGCTCACCTTCCAGCCACTGTTCTCCTTCCAGCCATAGTTGCCGTCCTAGCCATGACTGCGATTGGGGTTGGGATCACAATGATGGCTGGCGCTGGGGCCATCACGGTGGCTGGGACTGCCGCTAGTTTCTGTATATTACCGCCAACATAAAGCGAAAGGCAGGTACCCTTACAGATACCTGCTTTTCGCTGCTGCATCTTTTATAAGGGCGGATTCATGGCCTGCTCGACAGTGATATAATGGCGTGTGTAAAAAATTGCTCACATACGCTCAAAGAGGAGTTTATATCATGTCGAACAGTACAGAGGAGACCCGTGTCGAACGCGACTCTATGGGTGAGATGCGGGTTCCTGCTTATGCTTATTATGGAGCCAGCACGCAGCGCGCTCTGCTCAATTTTCCTATCGGCGACCTGCGCTTCCCACGTGCGTTCATCCGCGCCCTGGGACAGATCAAACAGGCGGCGGCAAAAACTAATGTATCGCTGGGCCAGGTCGAGCCACACATTGCTGATGCAATCATCCAGGCAGCACAAGAGGTTATCGATGGCAAGCTCGACGAACATTTTGTGCTCAGTATTTTTCAGACCGGATCGGGAACCTCGACCAACATGAACGCCAATGAGGTGATTGCCAATCGTGCCAGCGAAATCCTCGGCGGCTCACGTGGTTCGCGCAAGGTTCACCCTAACGATCACGTCAATTTTGGGCAATCATCAAACGATGTCATCCCTTCCGCCATCCACCTGTCAGCGCTGGTAAGCATCGAACAACAGCTCATTCCAGCCCTGCAGGGGTTACAGCAGGCATTGACACGTAAGGCCGAGGAGTTTATGCCCATCGTGAAGACAGGGCGCACGCACTTGCAGGATGCAACCCCTATTCGTTTAGGGCAGGAATTTCTGGGCTACGCGGGACAGATCGAACGCGGCATCGCCCGCGTCCAGCACGCTCAGCACGAGCTTGCCGAGATTGCGCTGGGCGGGACCGCCGTTGGTACGGGGGTCAACACCCATCCCGACTTCGCGCAGCGCGTCAGCCAACTCCTCTCGGAGATGAACGGCGTCAGCGCGCATGAAACGAGCAACCATTTCCAGGCGCAGAACACGCTAGACAACATCGTCGAGGCCAGCGGCACGCTCAATACGCTGGCGGTAAGCCTGATGAAGATTGCCAACGATATCCGCTGGCTCGGTTCGGGGCCGCGTGCCGGGATCGGCGAGATCGATCTACCCGCTGTGCAGCCTGGAAGCTCGATCATGCCCGGCAAAGTGAACCCGGTCATTGCCGAGTCGGTGTGCATGGTCTGCGCGCAGGTCATGGGCAACCATACGACGATCACGGTGGCGGGGCAATCCGGCAATTTCGAGATCAACGTCATGATGCCGGTCACCGCGTACAACCTGCTGCAATCCATCGACCTGCTGGCAGCGGTGGCACGTAACTTTACTGCGCAGTGCATCAACGGGATACAAGCGACCGACAAGGGACCGGAGATGGTGGAGCGTGGCCTGGCAATTTGTACCGCGCTGGCCCCAATCATCGGCTACGACGCGGCAGCGAACATCTCCAAAGAGGCGTACAAGAGTGGGCGTACGGTGCGTGAGGTTGCCCGCGAACGTACCGACCTTTCAGACGCGGACCTGGCACGCATCCTCGATCCCGCCAGCATGACAAAGCCCGGCCTCAATGGTGGCCCCGCCGGAGGGTAAGTGGTAATATATAAAGAGATGTTAATGGTTTCGCGAAACCATTAACATCTCTTTATATATTAATGCAAGACCAGCTTTTTATAACGCAAGTC
>DATAYF010000385.1:0-5759 GCA_036272735.1 Ktedonobacteraceae bacterium | reverse complement strand
CACAAATTCAGGGGTTTCTCACCGATAATGTATAATCAACAATGGATGTGGTGATTTACAAGGAGGCGGGGAAGCCGGTCTTGCTGATAGGACGCATGTCAGGTACCCCACGTCTAAAGACGGGGGCTTGTGAAAGCAAGCCTGGACCTGTTCAGACTTAGCCTGTGAACTCTTCGGAGTGATCGGGCTACGATAGAAGGGAGCGTTCAAGTTCCTACCTACGGGTGCGTGCCAGCCTGTAGCTCTAGAATTCCTGGGTTAAACAGCAAAACGGGGTGTTATGCAGTGCTCAGGGAAAAGTACCGCCCTCTATCATTGTCGAGGCAACACATTACCTACGAAAGTAGAGGCTCAAGTTGAGCAACGTGTTTGTGATTGCTAGTGACTACACGCCTTTAAATCCTGTGCATCCGGCACAGGCGCGGCGCTTGCTCACGCAAGGCAAAGCTGCCGTGTACCGGAGATACCCATTTACCATTGTGCTCAAACGGGTGGTCGAGCAACCAGAGGTGCAACCATTGCGCTTGAAACTTGATCCTGGCAGTAAAACCACGGGGATTGCCCTGGTAAAGGATGCCAACGGGAAGGTTGTGTTTGCGGCTGAACTTGAGCATCGTGGGCACGCTATTAAAGATAGCCTGGAGAGTCGTCGTGGTGTTCGCCGCAACCGACGCAACCGCAAAACGCGGTACAGGAAACCACGCTGCAACAATCGAAGAAGAAAGAAAGGGTGGTTGCCTCCCTCTTTGGGAAGTCGCCTTGCCAATATTCTGACGTGGGTAGCTCGCTTGTGTCGGTATGCTCCCATTACTGCTATCAGCCAGGAATTGGTGAAGTTTGATATGCAACTCATGGAAAATCCTGATATTGCAGGCGTGGAATACCAGCAAGGAACACTACCAGGCTATGAAGTCAGAGAATACTTGCTGGAAAAATGGGAGCGAACATGCGCCTATTGCGGCAGGCAAAATGTGCCCTTACAGATCGAGCACATTCATCCTCGCGCCAACGGTGGCACCCACAGGATCAGCAATCTTACCCTGGCCTGCGAGCCATGCAATAGTGCCAAAGGGACGCAGGATATTGTGGTGTTTCTTGCGAAGAAGCCTGATGTGCTCAAGCGCATGCTGGCTCAGGTCAAAAAGCCTCTCAGGGATGCCAGTGCGGTCAATACCACTCGTTTTGCCTTGCTTGAACGGCTCAAAACCTTTGGCTTACCTGTAGAGTGCGGGAGTGGCGGATTAACGAAGTACAACCGCATCACAAGAGGGCTAGCAAAAACGCATTGGCTCGATGCCGCCTGTGTGGGCAAGAGCACGCCTCTTGTGCTTTTGCATAACAGCGTCGTTCCACTACATATCAAAGCCACAGGGCATGGATCACGACAAATGTGTGTTCCCGACAAATGGGGGTTTCCAGAGAAGCACAAGAAACGGGCAAAAACCTTTCTTGGCTATCAAACGGGCGATATGGTGAAAGCTCTTACGCCCAAAGGAACCTTTGAAGGACGAATTGCTATTCGCCATCGGCCTAGTTTCCGGCTTGGCAAGATCGATATCCACCCAAAATATATGCGGTGTGTGCATCGATCTGACGGCTATGAGTATACGCAGAAAGGAGCGCGCCATGCTCCTCCCCATGTCTAAAGCCAGGGGGTCCCGCATGGCGCGATTTTAAGGCAGATGGACACTATGCAAACAGTATCACCCGTTTTCCGTGAAGACATAGCACATCACGCGACCCTTGCCGCCCATACCCAGGCCGTTGAACGCGCTATTCAGATGATGCATACCCATCTTCATGAGCTGCTGACCCTCGAAGATCTGGCCTCGGTCGCCTGCCTGAGTCCCTCGCATTTCAATCGCATCTTTCGTCGTCTGATTGGTATTCCCCCCGGCGAATTCCTCGCGGCACTGCGCTTTCAGGCGGCCCGGCGTTTGCTTTTGACGACTTCGCTCAGTGTGACCGATATTTGCTTTGAGGTCGGCTATACCGGCCTCGGCTCTTTCACCAGCCGTTTCACGCAACTGGTTGGCATGTCTCCACGCCTCTTGCGCCAACGTGCTCATGCGTTCGAGCCGCTTCCAGTAGAGCACGCCGGGTTCGATCCTGCGATCTCCTCGGCTATGTCGCTGAAAAACGCACTGCTGGGCCGGATCATAGCTCCCGCAAGCTTTCGGGGTACGATCTATGTGGGCCTTTTTACCAGTCCCATCCCCCAGGGTGCGCCCGTGCGTTGCACCAGGCTCAGCTCGCCGGGGTTTTATCTGCTGCATGGCATAGCTGACGGCATTTACCATCTGCGGGCTGCCGCTTTTCCCATCGCCGCAGACCTCCAATCGTCGCTGCTGCCTGGCGAGAAGATGCTGTGTGGCAACAACGCGAGTCCGCTGATTATACGCAATGGACTTGTCGCTGGCGACCCCGACCTTGTCCTGCACCCGCCGCGCCTGACCGACCCGCCTCTGGTGATGGGATTGCCTTTGCTGTGAATGGAAAAGCGGACATACGTTCCAAAAGAGCAGTTTCGAGAAGTTTTTTTCGATCCAGTCCTGTATACTGTGCGTGCTTGCGAATGGCAAGCACAACCTTGCCACTCAATCAGAAAGACGAGGAAACGTACCATGACCCGCATTAATGCATACCTGGGTTTCAACGGTAACTGTCGTGAAGCGATGACATTTTACCAAGCATGCCTGGGAGGAGAACTCACCATGCAAACGTTTGGAGAGTCACCAATGGCAGACCAGGTGCCAGCGGAAGCAAAACAAAATATTTTGCATTCTAGCCTGACCAAAGGCGCTCTGGTGCTCCTGGGTTCCGATATGGGATCTATGGGTTCCGAGGGATTCGTCAAGGGCAATACCATTACGCTCTGCCTCGATTGTAGCAGCGAGGAAGAAATACAAACATTCTTTACCAAACTTTCTGCTGGTGGACACATTACCCATCCATTGAAAACGGAATTTTGGGGCGGAACATTTGGTGATCTTACCGACAAGTTTGGCATGAATTGGATGTTTAGCTACGACAAAAATGCACAGGCATAAAGCCATAGGGGAGATACATAAAGAAAGCTTAATGGTTTCGCGAAACCATTAAGCTTTCTTTATGTGTTCCGAACACATAAGTCAGGAACCCCCGTATAAATGACGGGGGCTTGCCAAACGGCTAAGGCAACGGAAGTTCTGACTACCGGGCTTTCTCCTCGGAGACTGCAAAAGCGGGAGGGGCTACCAGAACGTTTTCGCGCCACCCTAACGGAAACCGCTTCTAGCCACGCCGAAGCTGATGGGATGGATACAATCATCTCTAAGCCTCTCTTCTTGCAACCGGGAAGGATGATGACCTTTGCAAAGATATTCAATGTTCATCTATGTCGCGCGGCTTTTGCCGTTTACACGCGGGCGAAAAAGAATAGACAGGTAGCAAGAACAATATTGCCCCCAATGAGAAAAAGAGGGGTAAAAATACGATGACGCAGATGATTGTGCACTCACATTGCAACGGTAACAGTTGTGAAGTGATATTATCTTAACAAAAAGGTCTGGTGGTGAAATAATGGAACTAGTACAAGCAGATACGCTGAGTCAGCAAGAAACGCTGACCGATGAACTCGCACTGGCAGCCGAGCACCGTGATAGGCGCTGGCTCGCGCTGGCCGTCCTCTGCCTCGGCACACTAATGATCGTGCTCGATGTGACGATTGTCAACGTCGCGCTACCGTCAATCAGGGTGAGCCTCGGGTTCTCCGCAACGTCGCTCGCCTGGGTCGTGAACGCTTATATGCTCACCTTTGGCGGTTTTCTCCTGCTCGGTGGTCGTCTGGGCGACCTCTTCGGCCACCGGCGGCTCTTTCTTATCGGGATCACGCTCTTCACGCTGGCATCACTCGCTTGCGGCCTGGCAACCACACAGGCATTCCTCATCATAGCGCGGGGAGTCCAGGGGGTCGGCGGCGCTATCGTTGATGCGGTAGGACTTTCGCTAACCATGAGCCTGTTCACCGAGCCAGCGGAGCGTGCTAAGGCCATGGGTGTCTTCGGCTTTGTCGCTGCTGGCGGCGGCAGCATCGGCGTCCTGCTCGGCGGCGTGCTGACGAGCGTACTCAACTGGCACTGGATCTTCCTGGTCAACATCCCTGTCGGTGCTCTCGTCTTTGTTCTCTCCCTGAGGCTGCTGCCAAACACGCGCGGCCAGGCCACCCCTGGACGCCTCGATGTTGCTGGTGCGATCACTGTGACCGCTTCGCTCATGCTCGCCGTCTATGCTATCGTGAACGGCAACAATGCTGGTTGGACCTCCGGCCAGACGCTTGGCCTGCTCGTCGCGGCGGTGGCGCTGTTTGCGCTCTTCCTCGGCATCGAGAGTCGGGTTCGCGCACCGCTCGTGCCGCTTGGCCTCTTCCGGCTGCCCAATCTTGCGACCGCTAACGTCGTTGGCATTCTCTGGAATGCTGCTATGTTCGCCTCGTTCTTCCTTTCTGCTCTCTACCTCCAACTGGTGCTCGGCTATAGCCCTCTGCTCGTTGGTCTGGCCTTCCTGCCGACTAACCTGATTATGGCAATTTTTTCGCTCAGCCTCTCCGCGAAGATCGTTATGCGCTTCGGTATTAAGCGTACACTTGCGATGGGGCTGCTGCTGGCCGCCGTTGGTCTTGGGCTATTCGCGCGCGCGCCAATCGATGGGAACTTCGTTATCGATGTGCTCCCAGGCATGATCCTGCTCGGATTGGGTGGTGGCATCGCGTTCAACCCGCTGTTGCTGGCCGCCATGAGTGACGTTGCGCCGACTGAATCCGGCCTGGCCTCTGGCGTCGTTAACACTTCGTTTATGATGGGTGGGGCGCTCGGCTTGGCGATCCTCGCCAGCCTTGCCGCCGCGAGCACTGGCGGCCTGCTGGCCTCCGGTTCCAGCCAACTCGCTGCTCTCAACGGTGGCTACCATGCTGCCTTCCTTGTTGGTGCGCTCTTCGCCGCTTTAGGGGCTGTGCTCGGTGCTGTGTTTCTGCGCGTAACCACTGCGCCAGCACCAGGCAATGTCGAAGCCGTGTCGTAAAGTAAGCCATAAGAGGCTACATCCCAGGACGTGTAGAATACTGTTGCCGATACATAAAGGATTGTTAATGGTTTGGCCAAACCATTAACAATCCTTTATGTATCGCGCCTTTTGCCGTTTATGAGCGGGTGCAAAAGAATAGATGGGGTAACAAGCACAAGCTTGTCCATTCCGTCAAACAGTTGGATGGATGTCCCGCATAGTCATCGAGAAAGAAGTGAGTGAACCGATGTTCAAAGATACGAAAGCATTTTCCGGTTTTTCAGTGAACGACGTGCAAAAAGCGAAGGAGTTCTATGGTCAAACACTGGGACTAGATGTGTCCGAAACGAACGGCCTGTTAGAACTCCACATTGCTGGCGGAACGACTATCCTGGTGTATCCAAAGGAGAACCATACCCCAGCCACCTTCACCATCCTGAATTTTCCGGTCGACAACATTGAGCAAGCGGTAGACGACCTGACCAGGCATGGCGTGCGTTTCGAGTCTTACAATGAAAGCTACCTGGTGACAGACGAAAAGGGGATTGCCCGTGGCGTGGGTCCGAAGATCGCGTGGTTTAAAGACCCTGCTGGCAATATATTGTCTGTGCTCGAAGGGTAGGACGCTCAGGATATGTAGTGAAACGCATAAAGGAATATTAATGGTTTGGCCAAACCATTAATATTCCTTTATGCGTTCGCCGCTTGATCGCTCTCTT
>DATAYF010000384.1:0-16972 GCA_036272735.1 Ktedonobacteraceae bacterium | reverse complement strand
CACAAACGACCTGGCCCGAACACAATCCCGTGCTTGACCGCTGGGTTGTGGAAGATCCGCAAAATTCTACCCGGCTCATCGCCTTTGTGTCACTCTGGAAGTCACCTATAGCCACGCATGGAGATATTTACGCTCTTTTGTATAAAGTGAAGCCATTGCAAAAAGATTCGTCTTAGGACGATGAGGCATAATACCCACCTCACGGTCGGTCTGGCTTCATGTATCACAAGAAAAAGTGGTTGGTACCGTAGGGCATACGGGAACCTGCGAACTTCGGTTTGTGCAACGCTTCTGGACATGTGGCCTCTACTCATTGTCGAGCTTCGGTGATGGGCAAGTTGGATGGATGAAGGAAGAATCCCCGCTTATTTATAGCGGGGAGTGTCAAAGAAAGAGCCGACTAAACTTTCCCATTTAGTCGGCTCTTTCTGTTGTAACAATGAGCAAACACATGCGCGTCCATGTCTGCGTCACCTTCCCACACATGCTACGATGGAATCGCCAGCAATCCCGATTGGGTGAGCCGCGTAAGCGCATCTTGAGCAGCCAGCGGCGTGCCGATTTGATAGGCCACGCCATGCATACTCTGTACCACCGGCTCTAGATATGGCTTTAATTTCACATCACGTTTATACAACTCGTGCAGGAGGTAGGCGCTGGTCTGGACCAACCAGGGAGATGTATTCGTGGACATCAACAGGCGCAACGTAGGCGCTATACACATTCTTCCAAAATGCACCAGGCCCTTAGCCGACATCCAGGCAACCGAGCGATCATCGTCGCCCAAAGCCGCAACCAGCAGCGGCAACGCGCGATAATCGCCGATGGCGCTAAGCGCACGAAAGCTGTTCCAACGAATCCAGGGGGAACTACTTTTCGCCTCTTCAAGTAACACAGGCACCGCTTTGCTGCCCAGATGCTCTAGAGCAGAAAAAATCTGGCTGCTCATCGCCTCATCTGCGTCATGTAGCGCTTGCACTAGCGCAGGGACAGCCGATGGATCACCTATACGTCCCAGAGCTTTCGCCGCCTGCACGCGCACCGCCGGGGAATGGTCGTGCAACGCCGCAATCAGGGCTGACGTTGTGCTGGCATTGCCCATAATTCCAAGAATATGCACCGCCTCTGCGCGCATTGGCGCACGCTTGTCGTGCAGAGAAGATACTAATAATTGCTCGGTACGTATAGAATCTGAACCAGCCAGGAAAAGCGTACGCAGACGTGTGTGTGCCAGTGTGGTGTTTGTGTCCTTAGGTGCCACAAATGGTTTACCAGCCCAGGTTCCCAAGGCGAGGAATTCCAGGAGATGATGAGCAAGACGATCATCCTGCATGCTCTCAACCGCCGCAATAGCGCGTGGATCATTACTCGTCAGCCAGTGCAATAAACGCCACGCGGCTCCACGACGACCATCTGCCGCGTCCTGTGCCAATACTTGAGGGGGAGTCATCCCCACTTCTGGTTGTGCGTCAGCGGGAGGTTGTGAGGGGGGCGTTTGCGAACCACCTGGCAAGTTGTAGTCAAAAGAGGCCATCATCTACGCTCCTTCTACCAATAAGAGCAAGGTTGCCACAACGATACGTACCTACACAAAACCAATTACATTGATACAATAGTAGAAGTTGTAAAATTACGGCATGGCAAAATACATTTATAGTATAGCACACGAGCAGGCGAACGCCTGCTGACAACATTGTCAGCAGGCGTTCGCTTGCTCGTGTGCTCCTAATTCACTACTTCTGCAACGCGTTAAAGATACGCTCAGGGATCATCGGAATTTCCGTCACGCGCACGCCAACAGCATCATAGATGGCATTGGCAATGGTGGCAGCAACAGGCACAACCGGCGGCTCACCCACACCTTTCGCACCATAAGGACCCAGCGCGGAAGGCACTTCAACCAGGATAGGCTCGATGGTGGGCACATCCTCGCTATGCGGCAAGGCGTAGTCCATCAGCGTCGAAGTAAGCAACTGCCCATTTTCGTCATACTCCAAACCTTCGAAGAGCGCCCAGCCCAGACCCTGCGTCACACCGCCGTGAATCTGACCTTCAACTGCGGCCGGATTGATGGCACAGCCCACGTCTTGCGCCGCCACATAATTCAGCACACGCACTTCACCGGTTTCGGGATCAACCGCAACCCGCGCAAGATGGGCCGCGAACATCGGAGAACTGACTGCATTGGCCGAGCGTCCGTTGCCATGCACAGGTCCATATTTTCCACCAAAGCGCATCGATTGGTGCGCAATCTGCTTCAGTTCAACACTCTTGCTGGGGGCACCCTTCACGCTGACGCGATCTTTACCAAGCTCCAGATCATCAACGGAAGCTTCCAACATATCGCTGGCAATCGACAAAATCTGGTTACGAGCGTCACGAGCAGCGGCTACCACCGCCGCCCCCATCGCATACGTTGTCTTACTCCCACCTGTGCCACCACTATAGGGCATGGTATCGGTGTTATCGTGCGAGACGAAGACCGAATCACTATCGGTTCCCAACCCCTCCGCCGCCAACAAAGCCAGCGAAGTATCAGATCCGGTCAGATCAACGGAACCAACCACAACGGTGAAGGAACCGTCCGTCTCCAGGCGACAGGCAGCCGCTGCTGTCTCCGTGCCACCAGGCCAGCCACCAACAGCAACGCCAGTACCAATCTTCCAACCCTGTAGGTCCGCTGGAACATTCTGGTGTGCTGCACGCCCGGTCCACAGTGGATGCGCTGCTATTTTCTCGATGCATTGCAGCAAGCCTATTTTGGGCCATGCACCACCGCTGGCCGTAGCATCGCCATCTTTGAAGCCATTCTTCTGGCGGAATTTGAGCGGGTCCATTTCTAAAGCTCGGCACAATTCAGTCACGGTCGACTCCAGCGCGAACGTGGCCTGTGGCGCATTGGGAGCACGATACGCGCCCACACTGACTTTGTTAGTGAGCACTTCGTAACAGCGCAGATCGATGCTGGGACAGCGATACGTACTGGAAAGCATATGCCCGGCCAGGCCAGCCGAAGCACCGGGATATGCACCCGCGTCAAGAATGGCCTTTCCCTGCATCGCCACCAATGTCCCATCTTTTTTTGCGCCTAACTTCAGCGTAATCATCGCTTGCGGAGCTGGATTCCCAGCCAGCAGATCATCCTGGCGCGTATATGCCATGCGTACCGGGCGACGAATACCATAAGCCACGGCTGCGGCCAGCGGCTCATACAAGCCAAACTTTCCACCAAAAGCCCCACCAACGGGTACCGGCTCCACGCGCACCTGGCGCTCCGACAAACCTAGCGCCTCTGCGATATCGCTACGCACACCGAACAACCCCTGCGAACTGGGCCAGACCGTTAACTGATGCCCCGATGCGCTGGGGGCCACCGTGATTGTTTGCGGTTCCAGATACGATTGATGCACGGGATGCGTCTTGTAGGTATGCTCTACTACGACCTCTGCTTCGCGCCAGGCTGCTTCGCTATCGCCCATCTTCATATGCAGTGTGTCGCTGACGTTCTCGGAGAGATTTTCGTGCTCATCTTCGCTGCTACCAGCCGCCACAGCGGCATGCGCATCACCACCAGCAATCTCCGATTTTTCGTTCTCGCTGCGCTTACGAGCTATAGGCGCACCAGGCTGAAGCGCTGCTACCGGATCGATCACGACCGGCAAGGGTTCATAATCGACATCGACGGCGGCAACGCCATCTTCAGCCGCCGCCTCGCTGTCCGCCAGCACAACCGCTACCGGGTGCCCACACCAATACACCTCGTCCTGTGCCAATGGCGAAAACGTGCGCGACGACTTTTTCTCATTGACTATAGGAAGGTTTTCGTGCGTGTAGACAGCCGCCACGCCCGGTACAGCCAGGGCGGCCGAAGTATCCAGCGCATTAATACGCGCGTGTGCATAAGGGCTGAGCACGAGACGTGCATGTAACAGGCCAACGAATGGCAGATCCCCCGCGTAGCGAGCACGCCCGGTCAATTTATCGGGTCCATCCTGTCGCCGTGTTGCCTGGCCTACCGACGTATATGACGTTTTCTGGTCAACTGTTTGTGTCATAAAAACAAGAGTACTCCAATTCTATGAACGCTACTACTGCATTTCCCGCGTAGCAGCCTGAAGAGCACGATCAAGATCCCACAGAATATCCTCGCTGTTCTCAATGCCAATCGAGAGCCTGATGAGATCAGGGGTAACGCCGCCTGCCAGTTGATCCTCCTCGGCAAGCTGCTGGTGCGTTGTGCTGGCCGGATGAATGATGAGGCTACGCGCATCTCCGACGTTGGCAAGATGTGAAAACAACCGCACGTTGTTGATCACAGCTTTGCCAGCCTCGTACCCACCCTTCACGCCAAATGTAAAGATCGCACCGGCTCCATGTGGCAAATAGCGCTGAGCCAACGCGTAAGAAGGGTCGGCGGATAAGCCTGGATAGTGCACCCAGCTTACGGCCGGGTGCTCACTTAAAAATTGCGCGACCCGCAAAGCATTTTGGCAGTGCCGCTCCATGCGTAAGGAAAGGGTCTCTAATCCTTGTAACAAGAGAAAAGAGTTGAAGGGGCTCAGGCAAGCACCATTATCACGCAAGGTTTCGCTCCTGGCCTTCATTACAAAACAAAAGTCGCCAAAAGTCTCGTAAAACTTGACCCCGTGGTACCCTGGTGAGGGATCGACGATGTGCGCAAACTTGCCATTATCCCAGGGAAATTTACCGGACTCCGCCAGCACACCAGCAATCGAGGTGCCATGACCACCAATGAACTTGGTTGCCGAGTGGACAACGATATCAGCGCCGTGTTCGAATGGTCGACACAGGTAGGGGGTTGCAAACGTATTGTCGATCACCAGCGGGACGCCAGCCTCGTGAGCAATGTCGGCCACCGCTCGTATATCCAGCACATCGCCGCGCGGGTTGCCAATCGTCTCACCATACAGCACACGCGTGCGGGGAGTAATCGCTTTGCGATAATTCTCCGGGTCGGTGCTATCGACAAAAATCGTGTTAATGCCCCAGGCCCGCAACGTAATATCGAATTGCGTGTGTGTGCCCCCGTACAAACTACTTGAGGAGACAATTTCATCGCCTGGGCGGAGCAGCGTCATCATCGTCGCCATTTGTGCCGCCATCCCCGACGCCGTCGCCACCGCGCCCGTGCCACCCTCAAGCGCCGCCACACGCTCCTCAAAAGCGGCGGTGGTGGGGTTCATGATACGCGTGTAAATGTTGCCAAAACGTTGCAAAGCAAACAGATGAGCAGCATGCTCGGTATCGTCAAAGACGTAGGACGTGGTCTGATAAATCGGGACGGCACGCGCGCCCGTCGCGGGATCAGGACGTTGTCCAGCATGCACAGACAGAGTGTCGAAGCCAAAAAGATGATCGCTGTCGATTTCAGGCATGGTGGGCTTCCTCTCTACGAAAATACGCATTGAAAAGTAGACAATATCAATAGTATCACATAGCAGGCGTCCGTGAAGAGCTTGTCTTCATGGTGTCGGTAGGTGTCGGTCCAGGTGTCGATGTGAATTTGCTTCTCGTGCCGCTCCTATGGCCGGTTTACGTCTGGTGTTGGTGGTATCGCTGGTATCGCTGGTATCGGGGTAACGCTTTCCTCTCATCATCGACGGGTAAAAGAGGAAATGCCTCTCCGACACCCCCGACACTTCCGGCACCTTGCCTAGAACGTTTCTACAAGCCGCTTCAAAGGTTTTTTCACTCCGACACCTTGTCCGACACCCTGCCAGATTGGACCAACTATGACGCGCTATTCATCTCTGGCAATTTGCGCGCCAGCACGATGCCTGTGTTCAAGCCGACGGTGTGCAGGCCACCAAAGAACCTGGCATGCTCAATTTTCATACAGCGATTTTCCACAAAGGTCAGGCCCGCGTCCTGCGCCTTTTGATGGGCTACTTCGTTGACGACGCCGAGTTGCAGCCACAAAACCTGCGCCCCGATCTTGCTGGCCTCGTCGGCAATCGGCGGGGTATCTTCGGCTTTGCGGAACACGTCGACAATATCGATGCTCTCCCCAGCCGCTTTGGCCTCCGTCAGCGAGGCATACACACGCCTGCCCAGGATGGTCTTACCAGCATAACGTGGGTTGATGGGGATAATATTGTAACCCTCGGATTGGAGATAAATAGCGACGAAGTGGCTGGGGCGATAGGGATCAGCCGAGACACCGACAATCGCCACGTTTCGATACTTCTGGAGAAGTTGCAGACGTTCATACATGTCAGGCATCACTTGCATTATTTTTCCTTCTTCTCTCTATCGTATGTGTTGAAAAATACATCGCACGTCGTACGCGACTACGCGAAATGCGGCGCGACCTGCGCCACAAAATTTTCGAGCGTCGCCAGTTCTGGTATACGAAACATAAAATGGGTGACGCCAACGGCGCGAAACTGCTCAAGCTCGCGCGTCACCTCGTCCGCGTTCCCGGCGATGTAATGCTTTTGGGGATTGTGTAGCACTTTGGCGGGATCGTCCGCGACGCTCAATGTTCCTAGATAGGTCAGTTTAATCTGCGAGGGATCGCGGCCCAGGCGCTCGCAATGCTGCTTGAGTATGCTGACCTTACGCGCATACTCCTCAACGGGGCACGAGTTGAAGTTATACCAGTCGGCATAACGAGCGACGATAGCCAGCGTACGCTGCTCGCCACCGCCGCCGATGAGCAGAGGAATAGCAGGCGAGGGCAATGGAGCGCAATTTGCTGCGCGTATATGGTAGTAGCGCCCTTCAAAGGTTGCCGATGGCTGAGACCACATTGCACGTAGCACCTGGGCCGCCTCTTCTAACTGTGCCAGGCGTACCTTCGTCGAAGGGAAAGGATAGCCGTAGGCGTTATATTCATCTTCCTTCCAGCCAGCGCCAAGACCAAGGATAACGCGTCCACCAGAAAGAGCGTGCAGGTTGGCCGCCATTTTTGCCAGCAGCGCGGGGTTGCGGTAAGATTGCCCCAGCACCAACGACCCAACCTTGAAACGTGGATAGGCAGCCGCCAGGTAACACAGCGTCGAGAAACATTCCAACGTATCAACCCCACCATTCCACTGTAGGTGATCCTCCAGCCACAACGTTGTAAATTCTGTGGACAGCGCCTCGATACACTGGCGATTATACTCCATCAACGCGTGCAGCCCAGACTTTGGATCACTTGGTCTGAGCATCAACCCAAACTCGACATCAGTCATAATAATTACTCTTCATCGTCCTCACTAACATGGATGCGCTCCAGGCGCGGGTCGGTTTCTAGATCACCTTCGCGCAAAGCAAGCAGCGTTTCACGGTAGACCGTAATAAAATCCAGCAGTCCTAACGTCTCTTCCACGGTTAAATCAAAATGAATGCCTACGGCGTGCTTCAAAGTCAGCCCGGCATCTTCCATACGCACGCGATACCTGCCAATAATGGCATCCATCATGAATATCCTTCCTGTTAGCTTAGCACCCAGTATTACACCTGCTTGTCACAGCTAAGCGCTACCTATCTTACTTACTCTTCCTTTGCCTACCATTTATGCTCTATTTTACGGTCCGAACATAGATGGCGTCAATAGACAACCACATATTCCAGGGCGTCCCAATATACTGCACCTGTTATCCTTGACTCCCGCTTGCTTCCATGCTATTATCGCAATATGCATATGAGGCACAGTAGCCACATTACAGCAATGTAGCTAGATACATGGTAACTTAGACGTAAGTTGCCTAGAGTGCTCTTTTATTCCCCAGTATTATAATGCCCAGACGTATTGACGGGTGCTTAATTATCCAAGAAGGAGATATTGCAATGAAAGCACACACCCGGCGTGTTCGCCTCTGGTTATTTTCCCTCCTGCTGTTGTCGCTTGTGCTTGTAGCATGCGGTGGTGGAAGCAACAACAGTCAGACCCTTCGTGTATTGATAGGCTATAACACCACCTTTCCTTCTCAGCAGAAGCAGTGGATGCAGCAGATTGGCAGTGAATTTCATAATGCCACCGGTGCCACTGTTGCCTGGGACACATATAGTAGTAGCACGGAGGAACAGACAAAGCTACAGACCTCCATCGTCAACGGAAGTGGACCCGATATATTTAGCCTGGGGACCACCTTCGTTCCTACTGCTCAAGCCACGAAAGGCTTCACCGAACTCACTGCTCATGACTGGCAACTGCTAGGTGGCAAGAACAAGTTCTTCCAGCAGCAACTCACCATGTCTGGATCATCGCCCGATCACTTGATCGCTGTTCCCTGGGTTATGCGTCCTTTTGCTATGGCTTATAACAAAGAACTATTCCAGCAGGCTGGTATCAAAGCTCCTCCCACAACCTGGACTGACTTCGTCAAGGATGCCCAGAAGATGACGAAGTCCTCCGCTGGCGTGTATGGAGCCGAGATAGACCCCTCGGATTCGTTTGATCCCTGGAAGATCTGGTGGATGTTCTCGGAGCAGATGGGGAGTAATTTCCTCTCACAAAACCTCAAGACTGCACAATTGAACTCGCCAGAAGCGGTGAATGCTGTAAAATTCTGGTTTGACTGGGCTAGCACTTACAAGATAGCCGATCCGAACTCGATGTCGTGGAAAGCGCCCGATGCCGTCAGCGCCTTCGATAACGGCAAAGTGGGCATGCTTATTATGGTAGCTCCGACGATCACTCCTACGTTCCAGAAGGCGGCGGTCAATGGCAAATACGCCTTCGCACCCATGCCGACCGTTCCGTATGGGATGCAGCAGCGGCCAGCCAATGGCGTGCCTGCCGCGACCATCGTTTCCGGCGATATGCTCGCTGTTGCCGACTACTCGAATGTTAAGGATCTGGCGTTCAAATTTATCAACCTGGTTACAGAAAAACAGCACCAACTTCAGTGGACCAAAACCTTTGGTGATCTGCCTGTGAACGTTGCTGCCGCAAACGAGCTTGCCAGCAAGGACCCGCAGACGGCTGCCTTTGTCAAAGCCGAACAGGGTGCCACTCCCACACCTTTTTCGGGCGAATGGGGACCACTGGAGGTCTCTCTGGCTGGCGTAAGTTCCAAGCTGGCAAACGAGGTGGCAACGAACCACTATGATCCGTCCCACATCAAGCCGCTACTGGACCAGGCCAATCAGCAGATTCAAGGCCAGTTGCATTGAGTGGGTAGGGATAGCTACTACAACAGGTAACGAAACGTGAATCATGGGACTCGCGCCCAGGCGTGGGTCCCGTGTTACTAAAGGTGGTAGATATGTCGATAGAACCTATGCCAGAAACCGCGCTATCAACCAACTCGGAAGTTGCTACCATACTAAGCCCTAAACGTGGCAAACATCACGTTCGCAGCAAGCGGCCCATATGGCTTATGTGGCCCAGTGTTGTGCTACTGATCGTGATTATCCTCATTCCCTTCCTGATCGCCTTGTATATCAGCTTCTTGAATCTCGATCAATACACATTGCGAAGCTGGATTCACGCTCCCTGGGTTGGCATCGCTAACTACGTAACGGCGCTCACCTCCGGTAATGTGATCGGGGCTTCAACACTGGTATCGCTAGGCGTGAGTATCGCTTTTTCACTGCTGACAACGCTGTGTATTACACCGATTGGGATACTGGCCGCGCTCACCGTCAATACGCAGTATCGCGGGCGTACCCTCGTGCGTACACTCTACCTGATTCCATATGTAATGCCGACCTTTGTCACCGCCCTCGTATGGCGCATGATGTTCTTGAACAAAACGGGGCTGGTTGATCGTCTCCTTGCCACAATCCATGTAGCGAACGTCAACACGTACTGGTTATTAGGACCAAACAGTTTTTGGGCGATGGTCATTGCCGACGTCTGGGCCTCGTGGGCCTTTATCTACATTATGGTGCTGGCGGGATTACAATCGATTCCTGCCGATGTCTACGATGCAGCCGTGGTGGACGGTGCGAACTCGTGGCAGAAGCTGACCAGGATTGTCTTGCCACAGTTGCGCCATATTTTGGGGCTCGCATTGCTGCTCTCGACGTTAAATCACTTCAACAATTTCACCTTGCCCTTCGTGATGTTCGGCACACCACCTCCCGTACAAGCCAACGTGCTGCCCTTGAATATCTACGTCTCTTCGTTCCAGTTATTTAATTTTGGCCTGGGCGGGGCCATGTCCGTGATTACCCTCGTTCTCATGCTGATTCCTGGCTTCTTGTATATTCGCACGCTACGTCTTGGGGAGGTGACAGCATCATGAGCAAACATAGAGATTCGCAAGAAATCCTTTCGCCACCGGTGCGCATCGTCACAACCATCGTTCTGCTCATCCTGGCATTGGTCCCTATCGTGTACACGCTCTTGCTCTCGGTCACTCCTGATGATCAGATTATCGGTGGGAACTTGATTCCATCGCAATGGGCCTTTGGAAATTATGTACAGATGTGGTCCACGGTCAACCTGGCTCAAGGGTTGGCGAATAGCTTGATCATTTCATCCCTAGCAAGTGTCATCGCGGCGATACTGGCTGTGGGTGCGGCCTACGTCATCACCCGGTTCAAGTTTCGTGGCCGCCTCCCCTATCTCTACTCGCTCATCGGCCTACAAACCGTGCCAAACGTGATGCTGCTGCTTCCCCTCTTCGTGCTGTTTGCCTCGATTCAAGCAGCACTGCATTTCAAGCTCGTGGGAACGTATCAGGCAGTAACCATCACCTATCTGACGTTCGCACTTCCGTTCGCTACCTGGTTGATGGTTTCGTACCTTGGCAGCATACCGATTGATCTCGAAGAGGCTGCGTTTGTCGATGGGGCAACACGATTGCAAGCCCTGTGGCAAGTTATTGTGCCGCTCGCACTTCCAGGAGTCGTGGTAGCACTAGTTTTTTCCTTCTTGACCGGTTGGAACGATGTGTTATTTGCCAGTGTGCTCACTTCTCCTGAAACCCGTACCATCGCCGTACAACTACAAGCCTTTAGTTCTGCTCAAGAAGGTGGATCATTACCCCTGTACGGACAACTAATGAGTGCCGCCATCTTGAGCGCTCTGCCTGTTGTGGTACTATACATGGTGTTCCAACGCTACCTCATCGGAGGACTGACCGCCGGTGGCGTTAAAGGCTAGTCTGTATCCCTTGCCTGCGCCACTAGACAATCGGCCAATCGTGGCCCGCCGCCTGATAAATCGCCTCGATGGTCGCGAGGTTTTCCAGCGTTTCATTCATGCGCAGAGCGGGTTCCTGACCGGAACGGATACAGCGCGCGAAATGCTCGACCTCTAGCTGGTACTGATCGACACGCTCAAATTTCTGTTCGTGCATCTGCCCATTCTCGGTGACGAAGACAATGGCCTCCATTGTTCCAGGTGTAAAAGGCACAGGTACCGTAATGGTACCGGAATCGCCGATAATCTCGGCAATTTGTCGCGTCGGGAGCACGAGGCTGGCATCCAGCAGGCCAAAGCGACCGGCCCCGAAATCAAGAATAGCATTCGAAGTGAGATCGACGCCGCCTGGCCGGGCAACGTGCACACGCGCCACCACTGATAGCGGCGCAGACCCGAAGATTGCCCGGCACAGGTTGAGTGGATAATAGCCCATACCTATTAAAGCGCCACCAGCCAGCTCCGCGCTCAGGTGAACGCTCGTAGGACGTGACCGCACATCAAAGGCGAACGACGATCTGACCAGCTTCACCGCGCCAATTGCCCCATTGCGCACCTGCTCCAATACCCACTGTGTCTGTGGATGAAAGCGATACATCCCGGCTTCCATCAGTATCACATGATGCGTATGGGCAGCTTCAAACATCTCCGCTCCCTCTTCGCTCGTCGTCGCCAACGGTTTTTCGCACAACACGTGCTTGCCAGCCTCCAACGCCTTGATGGACCATTCGGCATGCAGGCTATTGGGCAGTGGAACATACACCGCTTCAACGTCAGGATCGTGAATCAAGCTTTCATAATCGCCGTAGACCTGGATACCGGGTACAAAGTCATACAGGTCGGCAACTTTGCGCGCGTCCCGGCTGGCAACCGCCACCAATTTACTATTCGAAGAAGCCATGATCGCCGGGGCCACGGACTTCACCCCAATATTTGCCGTACTCAGCACACCCCAATGCACGGGATCGCTCGCTTTGATCATGTCACGAATTTGCATACAGGTTTATTCTATCCTTTACACTAGAATTACAAGCATAGGAGGCGAAGCTTGCCTGCGTCTCGATTCCTACTTGCACTACGCAAAAAAATACGTCTAAATGAGAAAGCAACCAGGGTGGGTCATGACCCTGCTCCCTGGTTCACACTATACAACAAGTTAGAGAGGATTTTTACATCGTGGCACAATCAAACGCGAACTATCCATACCCCATCCGTGTAGGCGTACAGCTTGCCCCTCAACATACTAGCTATGCTGATTATGCGAAAGCCGTGCGTCGGGCTGAGGAGCTAGGCATGGACAGTATCTGGGACTGGGACCACTTCTTTCCACTCAGTGGTGATCCCCAGGGCAACCATTTCGAAGGCTGGACTTTACTCACCGCCATGGCTACCCTGACCACACGAGCGCGCATTGGCTGCCTCGTGACATGTAATACCTATCGCAACCCAAACCTGCTGGCCGATATGGCAAAAACAGTCGACCACATCAGCAATGGTCGCCTTATCCTTGGCATAGGCGCGGGCTGGTTTGAGCGCGATTATAAAGAATATGGCTATGATTTTGGGACCGCGGGGAGTCGCCTGGCCGCACTTGAGGCAGCGCTTCCCACCATCCGTCATCGTTGGGAGGTGGATGTACCCAAACCTGTGCAAAGCCCCTTGCCCATCCTTATTGGCGGCGGTGGCGAAAAGAAAACCTTGCGCATCACCGCCCAGCATGCCAATATGTGGCATAGTTTTGGCGATCCAGCAACCCTGACGCACAAAATGGAGGTACTCGACAACTGGTGCAAAGAAGTCGGACGCAATCCTAAAGAGATTGAACGCTCCGCCGGAACCAACGCCGATGATTCAGACGAGTTGCGCGATGCCTACGTGCGAGCCGGAGCAACACATCTCATTCTTGGGATGAGTGCGCCCTGGAATTTCTCCGCGATAGAAAATCTCGTGCGCTGGCGCGATAAACGACAAAGCTAACCAACAACGCAATACGAGATTCAGCGGAGTTCGCTACTCTGCTGCATCTCGCGTTGGCGTGCTTCAATTTCGACCTGAGGATTTCTTGGAATACACAGGGTGAAGCAACTTCCCTCACCCAATACGCTCTCAACAGCCACCTTCCCATCCATGCCTTCGATCCATTCCTTCACCAACGCCAACCCCAAACCGCTGCCGCCACCCGTGCGCGTGCGTGCACTATCCGTCTGATAAAAGCGCTCCCAGATGTGTTGCAAATCTTTAGCAGCGATACCTTCACCGGTATCTTTGACGTGGATAAGCACACTGCTTTCCTCAATCGCGACAACAACGGCAACTATACCACCGGGCGCGGTATGGCGTATGCCGTTGTGCAGCAAATTTTGGAGCGCTTGCTCCAGGCGTCGAGCATCGGCCAACACCAACGGTAATGTTTCGGGGATCTCGGCAACCACATCGATCCTGCTGGAACGCCATGCCAGTGGCGCACGTACATCAACAATCTCACGTATCACGGCACCGACATCGGTTGGCTCGATTTTTAGCGTCAAGCGCCCCACATCGGCACGAGCCAGGGTAAAGAGATCCTCAACGCGTACCTGCAAATGGATGGTCTCATCCTCCATCACCTGCAAGTCGTGATGCAAGTCTGCATGCGTGACCTCGTCCCAATGGATCAGCGTGGTTTCTAAATATCCGCGCAAAGTCGCAACCGGTGTGCGCAACTCGTGGGACACGTTGGCAATCAGTTCACGGCGCTCCTGCAACAGTGCCGCCACGCGGTCTCGCTCCTCCTGCAAGGCCTTCATCGTGCGCCCCAGGTCAACCGCCATTGCATTAAAGTCAGATTGCAATTGCGCGACTTCATCTTCACCATCCACTGTCACACGTGCCGCATAGTGCCCCTGGCGCAAAGCACCTGTCGCCTCGGTTAGCATTTTCAAACGATTGGTCGTGCGTTTCAACACGAAATAGGAGAAGAGCGCAATGGGCGATACTACAATGATCAGCACGATGACACTGATAATGATTAAGAACACCGTCACAGGCAGTAAAGCTTGCAGGGAATTAAAGTGCGACCCAATTAAGATCAGCGAATCGACGGCAAAGATAATGATACCTGCCACCAGCGCCAGCATTAAGACGTGCGCGTGCGTCAGTTCCCACAGCAGATGTTTACGCCGGAGCTGGTCCCAGACGACTAAAAAGCGCACGGCGATTCGACCAAATAAACCTATTGTGCAATTGAGAAAGAAGTCAAATATGATGATAAACGGGAACAGTGCAACGCCAAAACGCGCAACAGGGCTCTTGATAGACAACACATACGCGAAAGTGGTTTCAATTGCGCCTAGTACCAAGCTCAATGCCATGCCCATGAGCACATCGAGAAAAACTTGCCTGCAAGATAGTTTGGGTATGCGTACCCGCGCCACAAAGACACACATGCATAGCGGTCCAATGAGGGTGAAAGGTTTCATCCCGGTATAGAAAGAGGTGAGGGAATGATGAAACAGCGAGACAATACCCCATAGCACTATCGCAAGTACAGCCGCTTCTAGCAGCGCCCGCAATGGTGCGACTTTGGTCAACAGGCTGCGTACATGCTTCATGCTCGTTTTACCTTTCGGAGCGCAAGCGATAGCCTATGCCCCAAACCGTCTCGATATCTTCGCCCAGCGTCCCCAGCTTCTTGCGCAAACGCAACACTGTATTATCAACGGAGCGATCCCCACCCACATAGGTCTCACCCCACACGGTATCCAGCAAGTAGGTACGGCTAAACGCCCTGCCCGGACTACGCATCAGCAGATGGAGCAAAGCAAATTCGGTGGGACTCAGATCGAGTTCCATACCCTCCAATGCCACCGTATGGGCCTGCGCATCAAGTGACAATTCGCGATGTTTCAGTAGCTCCTCGGCGCTCGTCTGATCCGCCTGAAGTATCTGCTGAACCTGCTCCGCGCGCCGCAGCAGGGCGCGCACCCGCGCAATAAACTCGCGTACGCTGAACGGCTTCGTCAGGTAGTCGTCGGCCCCTAATTCGAGACCAATCACGCGATCAGCCTCCTCACCACGAGCTGTAAGCATCAGCACGGGAGTCGACATGCTCTGACGTATACGCCGTAACACCTCCAAACCATCCATTTTGGGCAGCATCCAGTCCAAAACGACCAGGTCGGGGTGCTCTTTTGCATGCAAGCGCACAGCCGTCACGCCATCGCTTGCATGCAAGATTTGATACCCGCTCGCGGCTAATTCGCGTTTAAGAATTTGCGCCAGATCATAGGTATCTTCAACCAGCAAAATCGTTGCCATCATGCTATTCCATACCAACGAGACCACGTATCTTCCATGAAATCAGAAGATCGTTTAAAGTGTACCATACTGCCGCTATTATTTCAGCATCGTTTCATTGTAAAAAGATTTGGCGAGCATGTCACCCACAAATGGTAACTTGTAATACGCTCCTCTGTATGCTTGAAACATGGCAACGAGCCAACCGACAAAGCCAATAAAGTTGAGCAGCATAAAGCCCAGGAACAGAAACGGCACGAATACATGCGGTACGAATAGACTATAGAACGAGTGGCGGCTGATCAAAAAAATAGCCATGACATCCAGCATGTTGATGCCGCCAAAGAAGAGCAACGCCTGCCAGGCATGGAAGCGCACGTAGCGATTTTCACGCGCAAACAGCGCAAAGAGTAAGCCCGATAGCCACCCACACGAGTAGCATAAAGCGGCTGCAACGCGAGCGTCCGTGTGTGGAAGCGGGGCCGAAAAGTATGGCTCCTGGGGCATTTGATGACGAAGATGGACGGGTGCTTCTATGTTATGATGCACAGGCATTTCCATACTATCAAGCGGGCGATGATATTCATGCTCATAGACCGTTTGTTGTTCTTGTTGCTGATATCCGTCTTGCACGAGTAGTGTTCCTTTCGTTTACGTCATGAGAAACAATCACGCTACTCACTACTGTAGCAAGAACTTGTCACGGCCTAATCGCACAAGTGTCGCAAACCTGTCGCAACACTATTCGCAGTTGCGCCTCCTATACAACCTGGAAACTATGTTATAATCAAGTAAAATATAGAGGGAGGCCAATGCCGCTTAACGAACTTTTGCAGCAGAAACGTGAAGATATTCTTCGTATTGCAAACAAACGCGGTGCATCCAACATACGTGTTTTTGGATCTGTCGCGCGAGGCGAGGCTGACTCAAAAAGTGATATCGACCTATTAGTAGATCTAGAACCAGGACGTAGCCTCTTCGATCTGGGTGGACTTCTGATGGACCTGCAAGAGTTACTTGGCCATAACGTAGACGTGGTGACGGAACGAGGTTTGCGAGAACGTATTCGAGAGCGCGTGGTAAAAGAGGCCATTCCACTGTGAGAATTATATCTGAGCGATTACAGGATATTCAGGATGCCATTGAACGAATCATGAAATATACCAGAGAAGGGCGGCATAGGTATGATCATGATGAATTAGTACAAACCTGGGTAACCTACAATCTTTACATTGTTGGTGAAGCGGCACGCGCTATCGCAAATGAATTTCCAGACTTCAAAGACCGGCACCCTGAAATAAAATGGACTGAAATTATAGGTATGTGAACCGTTCTTGCTCATAGACACTTCGATACTGACACTGATGCGTTGTGGACAGCAGTTAATCACGATCTCCAGGACCTAAAACATAGTATCGATACGATTTTGGAAGAGGATGAAGAGTAGCTTTGAGGCATTCCTACACTACATGGCAACAAAAAACCCCATTTTCACAATGAAAATGGGGTTTTTTGTTGCCATGTCGTGTAGGAATGCCTCAAAGCTACTCTTCATCCTCTTCCAAAATCGTATCGATACTATGTTTTAGGTCC
>DATAYF010000383.1:0-3311 GCA_036272735.1 Ktedonobacteraceae bacterium | reverse complement strand
TCCGAGAAGCCTGACTTTTGACGCAACGCCGAAAAGGCCGTATTGCGTGCTGGCTGCTGGGTGCGGGGGATGGCGCGGGCAGCAGCCCAGGCAGGATCGGCCCGCATCTGGTGCAAACGCTTCTGCCCCTCAGACAGCATGGCATTGTAGAACTGGCGGCCTGCCCCGACCTCCAGGGGCAGTTCCAACAGGAACGTGGGCGTCCTCCTGCTCCGCCCGGTCGGCGTCTCGGACGTTGGCGTTGCTCGTTGTTTCCTGGTCCGCTTGGGTGCCATGCCTCTGCCTTTCCGTCAATAGAATGCGTGTTCTACTGCTAGCAGACGCAGGAACCCTTGTCAAGCGTTTCACGCTTTCTCTGGTAGGAAAGCCCCTCCTTCTCTGCCCCCCAGAAGGAACGGGCAATGCATCCCCGGCATGAATGCTCGGGGATGCATTGCCCATCTATTGTAAACCCGACGGACAAAGCACTGCGTGTCTCATTTGCAAACCATTGGTCTCATGCTAGGAGGAAATGCTGGTGCACGTTTGGTCAAGGAGTGTCCTCCCGATGGAGTGGACGCTGATCATTGCTGGTATTCTCTCGCTTGTGCTCGGCATTTTCCTGGCCATACAGCCTGTTGCTGGCTTGCTAGGTCTCGTCTGGGCTATTGGCATTTATGCAATCATTTTTGGCATATTGTTAATTGTGCGCACCTTCCAATTGCGCTTGAGAGAACCGTCAGCACCAGCAGCACCAGTATAGTGGGTAGAAATTGACTCACGAGAGATCTTACTTTGCAAGGTACTGCCTTACGCAATAATGGTTAGGGAAAGAGGAATGCGCTCCATCATATCGAGCGTAAAGCGTCTATATGGGTTCACATGCTGATAAAGAGTGGAGTCAATCCGCTGTGCTGGCTACTTAGGATTTCTTAAACGGATATCCTAAGTAGCCAGCACAGCGGACTTTCACGCTCGGCGTTCTGTAATCCCGCATTTAGATGTCGCCGAGCGAGAGCCTTGCGCAAGGCGTTATTTGGCTCTCCTGCGCTCTCCGTGCTTAGCGATCCTAGCGGTCTAGCAAAAAGCCTTGCCCGCTCTCACTGTCGTGCTTGATCCTTTTTCGCATCCAGTGGTAGGATTGTGAATGGCTGCCACCGAAGCGGCATTCATCACTGAGCTACATAGGTTTAGTTGCGCACGAACAATTGATGTGTTAATCACTAGCTTCGAAGCCTCTACGAAATCTAGTTAACCTCAAGGGGAAGGTGCAGATTGCGATGGCAGAAATAAACTATGAACTAGATTACGATTACATTGTTGTCGGTTCAGGAGCAGGTGGTGGTCCATTAGCTGCCAATCTAGCCAGGGCCGGTCAAAGGGTCTTGCTGCTTGAAGCAGGTGATGAACATGAGGACTACAACTATCAAATACCTGCTTTCCATTTTCGCGCAACTGAAGACAGAGATATGCGCTGGGATTATTTTGTCAGATATTATTCTGACGAGGCACAACAGCGACGTAATACCAAATTTACACCAGAACACGTAGGCGTCTTGTACCCTCGAGCAGGCACACTCGGAGGATGCAGCGCCCATAATGCTCTGATTACAGTATACCCGCATAATCAGGATTGGGATGATATAGCGTATATGACTGACGATGCATCTTGGAACAGCCATCATATGCGCAAGTATTTTGAACGGCTTGAACGATGTCAATACCGAAAGAGTCCATCAGCCTCTCCTCACAATCGTTTCCTTGCTTCACTTCTACGCCTCATTCCAGGGTGTTCGAGGGCTTTCAGGAACGAGAGCAGGCATGGATATGATGGATGGCTCGCAACCCAAATCGCAGATCCAGCTCTTGTCGTCCCTGACCGCGAGGTACGCAAAAGCATTATCTCAGCAGCCGAGCAAACCCTTGCCGAACACCTGGGCAGACCGCTTACCTCTGTAGAACGCTTAGACTGCTCTGACCCAAATGACTGGCGCGCACAACTGAACAATTCACAGGGTCTCTGGTGGACGCCTTTAGCAACAAACGCGGGCAAACGCAATGGAACACGCGAATATATCCGCCTCATTCAGACACTCTTCCCCGATAAACTGATCGTCAAAACCAATGCCCTGGTAACGAAGGTCTTATTTGCTGACGATAACACCGCTATTGGCGTAGAGTATCTTGACGGGACACATCTCTACCGTGCCGATCCTTTAGCCAAGCAGGAGATCGCGTTACCAGAGAGCAAGCACCTGTTTGCAAAACGAGAAATTATCCTCTCTGCTGGTGCCTTTAACACTCCCCAGATCCTCAAGCTTTCGGGGGTAGGGCCGCGAGAGGATTTAGCAAAGTTTGATATTGCTGTACGTGTGGACCGTCCTGGGGTCGGGGAGAATTTGCAAGATCGCTATGAAATAGACGTTGTCACAGAGATGGACGCTGACTTCCCGCTCCTGTTTAAACCTGGCCGACTGCCTGATCCAGACTTTGTGGAGTGGCAACGCGGAAAAGGAGTGTACACAACTAATGATATCGTGCTTGGCATCACAGAAAAATCCCGACCGGATAGCCATCTGCCAGATCTCTACATTTTCGGCCTGCCTGGTTCCTTCCGCGGGTACTATCCAGGCTACTCTCAGGCACTACAAGAAAACAAGAATTATTTTACGTGGCTAATCCTCAAAGCGCATACGCAAAATACAGCTGGTCGTGTGCTACTCAAATCGAACGATCCCCAGGATACGCCCGATATCAATTTTCATTACTTCCAGGAAGGCAGCGATGTGAGTGGGAAAGACCTTGAGTCAGTAGTCAATGGCGTGGAATTTGTACGGCGTGTGATTCAGAAGACAGGTACGGTCATACGAAGAGAGGTTATACCTGGAGAACAGGTACATACACGCGACGAGATTCGCGAATTTGTTAAAAATGAGGCATGGGGACATCATGCCTCCTGTAGCTGTAAAATGGGTTCACGCAACGATCCGATGGCCGTTGTCGACAGCAACTTTCGAGTTTATGGAGTGAAAAACTTGCGCATTGTGGATGCTTCCATCTTTCCGCGTATTCCAGGGTTTTTCATTGTCACAGCCATTTATATGATCAGTGAGAAGGCCCGTGATGTGATTCTTGCTGAGAACAAATGCTAATCATGCTGCCGTCAACTCGATCGTTGCTCCTTTCTGTTCTTGTGGTGAGCATCTGATAATACATGCGCCCAGGACATCGGAGACACTCTTGTAGCAAGCCTTTTATGCGAAAGTATTGAATATGGGACACTACCCGTTGTTCTGGTGCCCTATTTGAGAATGGACCGCGTAATTTCATCC
>DATAYF010000382.1:0-6952 GCA_036272735.1 Ktedonobacteraceae bacterium | reverse complement strand
CCGGTACAGCCTGTAAGCAAGGTGAGTCCGATTATACTGATGATAAGTGCATGCACGATCAAGCGACAGATCTCGGTTGGTCTCGTGTATAGTTGCGCGTTCGCAAAAGCGTGGTTATTCACATTTAGGTCCCTTCAAAATCATCTCGCCTGCCTCAGCGTCTGGATAGCAAGAGTGAGGAGATGCACAGCATTACTTTTTATCAATGTTCCACGCTAAAAATTATGCATCAGCTTGTTTAAGCGGTTGTTAAACCAGTACTTTTAGGGTACTTTTGGCTTGTTGTGCTTGACAATGTATAACCTATCCATAAGGCACTGGAAGCCGCGTGTCTTCGACACCTGTTTTGATTTGTGGTGGATCCCATTACAAACGAGAGACAAGCAAAAAGGGCTCATTTAATGTCGTTAACGCAATATTTTCTGCTTAACACTCCTTTAACAAATCTATCCTTAAAGATAAGCAAAAATCTATTTATCCACATCCTTCGTAAGTTATCCACAATTGATGGGGATAACTCCCTCTTCAGGTGCCGTTTGCCTGGCTTCAATATACCCAAAAAATACGCACAAAAAAGCGGGAAACGTTCGAAGAGCGCTTCCCGCTTTTTTGTGCGTATTATATAGCGACTATATTATAAACCACGGGCCTGTGCATAACGTTTGGTAACTTCTTCCCAGTTGACCACGTTCCACCAGGCAGCGAGATACTCCGGGCGGCGGTTCTGGTACTTGAGATAATAGGCATGTTCCCACACGTCATTGCCCATAATTGGATAGTTGCCATCGGTGAGCGGGCTATCCTGGTTGGCCGTGCTGGTGATGGCAAGGTTGCCGGTCTGATCGAGGATCAACCAGGCCCAGCCAGAGCCAAAGCGCTTTACACCAGCATCGTTAAACGCCTGCTTGAAAGCATCGAACGAACCGAACTTGGCGTCGATGGCTGTGGCCAGTTCGCCTATAGGCTGGCCGCCGCCATTAGGCTTCATGATTTTCCAGAACATCGTGTGGTTGACGTGGCCACCGCCGTTGTTGCGTACCGCTGTACGGGCGCTCTCTGGGACCTCGTTGAGACGGCGCACTACTTCCTCGACGGGAAGGTTGGCGAATGCATGTCCCTGAAGGGCCGTGTTGAGGCCGTTGACATAGGTGGCGTGGTGCTTATCATGGTGTAACTGCATTGTCTGAGTGTCGATGTACGGCTCAAGTGCGTTGTAGTCGTACGGCAGTGGTGGTAGCTCGAATGCCATGAATCTTACTCCTTACTACTGTACATGGTTTATGTTTACTTATTTCCATTCAAAAACGGCGCTGTCGCGTTTCGTTCGAATGCAAATGAACAGCGTAACACGTTGCTCTTGCTACATTGTGAGCAATAACCCTTGTTCCTGACAATCGTCACACGGCGTACCCCGTGATGAATGCCTGGGGACACGAGCGTTTGCGGACGTTGCGTCTTAAGTGCGTATTACTTACGTCTTTAGTTGTATGCGATGGGCAAGGCGGTTGTCAAGCTGAAGCAATGACCCGTGTACGCATCGCTATCTGTCATTAGTATACCCCAAAAAATCGTGTAACCCCAAATAGTCTAAAAGCCCTTGCGCATTTTTTTCGACCCCAGCACATCCAGAGCGGCTACGCGGGCATGCTCATCTCCAAAAAAACTCCCTCCTGCCCTTTGCGTGTGCCCACTGTCTGGAAGCCCGCTTTCTGGTACACCTTGATGGCGCGTTGGTTCCAGGGAAAGACGTAGAGCCGAAAAGCCTTGGGCGCGAATTGCTGCCGCGCAAAGTCAAGCCCGGCTTGCACAAATGCCAGGCCCAACCCTTGACCTGTCAGTTCGGGCCTCATGCCTAAGCCAACGGCGATGACATGATCTTCGATATACAGGCTAGCTTGCTCGCTCCCCCATATCAGGGCTGATGTGCCATATCCGAAGTAACCAACCAGTTCCGCCTGCTCGTTACGCACGCTATAGTGGGGGCTACGCGGGTCGAGTATCTCTTCCATATCCGTGGCACTCATGTTATAAGTAGCGTATGCTTCGGGGTAGCGCCAATGAGCTACATTGGTAGCGTCTGCCGTGTTCAGCGGCGTGAAGACAAATTTCATAAAATCTTAACTACCTTTCTCGCTAGAAACGTGATATAGTAGTGGCAATTTTGCTATAGAACGATTTGCTCGTATTGCTCCCATGTAAAAGGATTATACAATGATAATAGGCAAGATCGTGAAATCAGACTCGCATATCAACTATGTGTGCCAGATTAACGGGCCACACGAGGCCGATGATCAGCCTGCACCCGCTGATTACGCCTTTGGAAACTTTGTGCGTGTCGCGGTGCGTTCAGGCTCGACCGATGATCCCGAGGTAACACAGATAGAGATGCATAACAGGCAGAAAGCGCCCACGACGTGTGCCATCGGCGTTATTTATGATACCATCCTCTTCAATCCTACCTATGGCTCGCTTGGTCCGCGTCTTTCCAACGAGGCCCAGATCGAGGTGTTCTCGCCCGACTACCTTTCGGAAAAGGCCATCATGGTTTATATTCTGTTGCTGGGGACGATGGAGATGGCACCCGTGCATGAACCTGCATCCGCTATCTCTGCCGTCAAGCAGGGTGTGCCTCTCTGGTCGCTGGAATTGGGTAGCGAGATTGCGACGCTGAACGATGCAGAGGTGCAGGCGTTCCACTTTTTTAGCGATCACGCTGACGAGCAGCCGTCCCTGCACATGGGCTACCTGTCCCAGATCACCGCGCAGCGTGGCAGCTTACTCCCCATGGTCACGCTGCATATCATCGATCAGTTGGAGCGGCTCTTTCCTCAAAATCTCGCGCTGCTCTCTATCGTCAAGCGCAACTTCGCCTGGCGTCTCAAAGTGGAAACCGCAGGGTAAGGAAGGTTTTGTATTATGTTCACTCAGCAAATTGTTGCTCAGCCCGACGTTGCCCGCGTGGCGCATAAGCCTGTGGGCATCACCAAGGGACCGGGCGAGACCAATCACCAATATACCTTTGTCTCCCGCGACGATGCACAGGTGTTGAAAAATGGCGAGTATGTCTACTACGAACTCGCGGACCCCGACCGCACACTGTTGCCCGATGGCAGCGTGTTGCAACGCCGTGTGCTTGGTCGCATCATGAAGCGCGTGCCTCTGCAATTGTATCCCGATACCTTTCTTGGGGAACCGGAGATCCCGCCCGCGCAGGTCGCGGCCATGGTCGGGTATGATTCGGTGACGAATGAATTATTTGAGCTACACGTTTCGATTATGGGCTACCATGACCCCGCTTCCAGTTCGTTTATCAATCCCTGGATTCCTCCCCAGTCGGGCAAGCCGATCTTTCTGGCCGATCATGTGATGCTGGCCGAGGTGTTGAGCCGCAAACGCACCGCGCAGCCTGGTTCCGCGACTATCGGGTCGCTGCTCACGCGTCAGCCCGATGCCGTGCCGGTGGTGCTATCCGTGAAAGACGTGGTTAGTACGCACATGGCGATTATTGCCAGCACAGGAGCCGGTAAAAGCTACCTGGCAAGCGTCTTGATTGAGGAGTTGATGCAGCCTCACAACAAGGCCTGCGTGCTGATTGTCGATCCCCACGGCGAATATAGCACGCTGGAACAGATTGCCAACGATGAACGTTTTTCCGCGCCCGGCGAGGGTCGTTACCGTGGTTATAGCGCGAGTGTACGCGTGTATAAGCCGGAAGAGGTGAAGGTACGACTGTCTTCGCTGAACATGGCCGACATGCGCCAGTTATTGCCAGAGATGACGGAGAAGCAGCAATATTTATTGAGCCGTGCTCTCCGTAAATTGAACGATAGCCGCGAAAAATTGTGGGGCGTCTCTGATCTCAAACTGGCGATAAAAAACGTCGCGCACCAGAAAGGTGATGATGAGGACGACGGGTCCGACGATTCCAGCACGGTGCGCGCGCTGACCTGGCGTATCGAGCAGCGCTTTGAACACAGCTTTACGTTCGACGATACCCAGCACCTCGATCTGAAAGAAATTTTCGAGCCGGGACAGTGTACCGTGCTGCAATTGAGTGAGATCGACGAGCGCGACCAGCAGGTGATCGTGGCGACGCTACTGCGCCGCCTGTACGATGCCCGTATGAAAACCGAACGCGGGCAGGTCAGTAGCGGTGAAAAGTTTCTGCCTCATCCTGTGTTTGTGCTGGTTGAAGAGGCGCACCATTTCGCTCCTGGCGGTGCTGACGTGGTTTCGACCGCTATTCTCAAGCAGATCCTGGCCGAAGGGCGTAAGTTCGGCATCGGTATGGGCTTGATTAGCCAACGTCCCGGTAAGCTCGATGCGGACGTGCTGAGCCAGTGCCTGACGCAGTGCATTATGCGTATCGTCAACGAGATCGACCAAAAGAGCGTGGCCTCCGCTATCGAAGGCGTCGGGCGCGACCTGTTGGATAATTTACCAGCGCTCTCGAAGGGCCAGGTGATCGTTGCCGGGGCGGCTGTGAATACGCCCGTCATTTGCCGCGTGCGTCAGCGCATTACGCCGCATGGTGGTGAAAGTAAAGATGCCCCCGATGTCTGGCAGCAGCATTTTACGCTGGCAAGCGAGGAGAGTAGCCGCCGCGCCAACTCTACATTGAATGGCAATCAGAGCTTTAACATTTTGAGGTAGGGGTAAAATGACCAATCGAGCCTCACTGTACACGCTGCTGGTCGTGGCTCTGGCCGCCTGGGGTGGTTTGTTACTATTCACGCGTTGGCTGGCCCCTACCTCTATCGCGGTCTTCCTGATCTTTTTTTTAATTCTGCTGGTGGCGCTCATCAGCACGTTCGCGCCGGTGGCCTATCTGCTGGGACACCGCGTGTTCGCCGCTGGACGCGCCCGACCGCCCGTGCGCGTGGCTATTCGGCAGAGTACGTTGCTTTCAGTGGTAATTGTGCTGAATTTGCTGCTCAAGGCGCTACATAGCTGGAACCTGGCAATGGGGGTGGTGATGCTGGGCGCGGCGGTGGTGGTCGAGATCCTCTTCCTGGCGAGAAAGTGGTAATCGATGCGTATCGTGATTATTCGTCCCGCTGCCATTGGTGATACGTTGCTCACCTTTCCAGTGATCGAGAGCTTGCGCGCTCGCTACGCTCCCGACCTGCACATTACGCTGGTTGGCAATGCCGCCGTCTTGCCGCTGGCCCGTGCGTTGGGGCTGGTCGAAGCTGTGTGCGCTTATGACGAGCCGCGTTGGGCCGCGCTCTTTACCACGCAGCCTTCCGGGTTGGATGAAGCGCTTGGCGGGGTGTTGCGCGATGCTGATCTAGTAGTGGCCTGGCTGCATGATCCCGAAGGGGTCATTGCGCATAAGCTGCGCTTTTTCTGTGTAAAGCAGACGGTAATTGTACCAGGACGACCGGCCGAGGGTGAACGTGTGCATATTGTGGAGTACCTGGCGCGCTCGCTTGGTCTCACGACGCTGTCCGCGCCGT
This sequence comes from Ktedonobacteraceae bacterium, assembly GCA_036272735.1. GTDB lineage: Bacteria > Chloroflexota > Ktedonobacteria > Ktedonobacterales > Ktedonobacteraceae > DATAYF01. The sequence continues at coordinate 1,493 of DATAYF010000382.1, read as the reverse complement.
GCTATGCTCTGCGCCTGCGTGCTGCCATTGAACCTGATCTTGCAACATCACAAGCTGCGCGTTGCCTTGTCATCCATCCCGGCAGTGGTGGGGCGCGCAAATGCTGGTCGCCTGCGCATTTCGCGGAACTGATACCCATGGTGTGGCAACGTGGGTATGCTGTGCTGCTGCTGGCTGGTCCTGCTGATCACGAGCGGCTAGATACCATTACGTGTTTGCTACCTGCACCTCCGCGTGCCGAAGCGCTGACGACGCTCGTTGACAAGCCTCTCGTTGAGCTTGCTCAACGCTTGCTCTCTTGCAGTGGCTATGTCGGCAATGATTCCGGTATCACACATCTCGCCGCGCTGCTGGGTCTACCTACGCTCGCGCTCTTTGGCCCCAGCGATCCATGTATCTGGCGGCCGTACGGTCGCGCGGTTCATGTTGTGCATACGCCCGATTTGGCACACCTGCCTCCCTACGAGGTTATGTCCAATCTGCAAGCATCTGGCCTTGCGTGAGGAGGGAAGCAAAAGCGGCTCTACAATCTTTACAGGCATTATTTCCTGTGAGTGTAGGACTTTCGGGTACCGTTTTTTTCTGCTCACGGCAATATATAGTAATATACATAAATGAATGTATAGGCTTTGTGCGCACGTGTAAAGGAGGTCGATTTTCCATGTATGATGAGTACTCTGGGCCTGGACCGCAACCGTACGATCCTCAGGCCAAACTGGTTCTGCCCGCGCACCACGAGGATGTAATACCGCCTTCTGAAAACGCGCCGACGACAGCCATGCCCGCGAGCAGAGCAAATATTGGCCCTGAACAGCTTATTCGCTATGCACCGAATTCCATCCCCACGCGTCCTGTGGCGAAGTTTGCCTACCTGCTACGCCACGATCCCGCGTACCAGGTGCTCTGTGTGGCAATTGCTTTGATACTGGTGGTTGGTATCGTGCTCACTGCTTTTGCCAGCAGCATCTTTGGGTCGGGTTCGACGCCTACAAAGCCTGGACCCAATACTGGTGGTGCTGCAGTGGCTGTTTCGCCTGTGGCGACCAGGCACGCTCACCCAACCCCCACACCTATACCGACCCCCTCGCCTACACCCATACCAACCCCTTCGCCGACTCCTATATCCAAACCAACCGCGCCACCTACACAGTCGGCGGTGGGCGCATTCACGCTGACCATTGTCAGTGTGCCCCAGGTGGTCAACAATGATAGCACTGTGCAGGTGGTAGTAAAATCGAGCTTGTCGCAGGCACAGGCCAGTTTGCTGGTGACGTATGACGCATCTCCGGGCGTCTATTTTGGCAAAACGGTAACAACTGGGGGCGATGGTAACGCGACCCTCAATTGGAAGATTCGCGTGAATATGTTCAACAATCACACGAATGCGACCGTGCGTGTCGTCGGCCAGAGCCAGAGCGGGCAACAGACGCAGTCAGCACCCGTTAATGTGACGGTCGTTGGTGGCAATATGTAATTACTTGTTTTTATAACGG
>DATAYF010000381.1:0-4223 GCA_036272735.1 Ktedonobacteraceae bacterium | reverse complement strand
ATCGCAAAAAATACTAACAATATGTGTCAACAAGGTCGGGTCATCCGCAGACAAGCGAAGAAAAAAATCCCTAATAAACTTGCCTAACTTCGATACGTTTTCCAAGAACCGATGGTGTGTCAGGAGGTTTTTGGAAAACTTTTTTTACGTGAAGCGGCTTTTCATACAGGTTGGGCTATCTCTCTGAAGAAAGAAAAAACCGCTAGCACCGAAGCTCTACGGCTAACATATCGTGTATGAATCGGCTCGTAGTGCCAATTGGAATACGCTTCGGTTTCCTAAACCGTGTGTCGGAGGTTCGAGTCCTCCCAGCCCCACTTACCCTGCCCAACTCGCTCCAGCGGAATTTTTATGTATAAGGTGTCAACTCCCATCATCAAACAACAGGAAGAAGCATCAAAAGCCGATCTACGGAAGTAAAAGAAGTATAGGCTTTCCATCTTCCCGATGAGGGGCCTGCTTGTCGGAATGTCATACACTGATGCTCAAGAGGTACAGGCTATGTATGGGCAAAAGCAGGGATAATCTCTTCACCATACACTTCCAGCATGCGCTCCTTGTTCCCAGTCATCAAATAAATGTTGAATTCGTTGACGCCGATCTCGTGTAGCTCCTGGATACGCTCTCGGCACAGCGCAGCCGGGCCGACCACGCAAAAGCGAGAGACCACATCATCGGTGACAAAGTCCGCGTGGGCCGCGCCTATCTGAACATGCTCCTGGTAGTCGTAGCTGGAGCGATTGTGCAGATAGCTGGTCAGCTCCGCTGGCAGATCTGCTGTGGAGTAGCGCGAGAGGAGATCGACGACATGGTTGGCGACGAGCGCAGGGAACCAGCGTACCTCTGCACGTGCGCGAGTCAGGTCATCCGACACATAACTCGCCGTCGCACACATTACATGGAACTGCGACCAGTCACGTCCCGCTTCCTCGCAGCCTTCTCGCACAAAGGTCAGGCACCACTTGATCAGATGGGGATCGGCAAACTGCAGCACAACGCCATCGCCAACCCGTCCTGCTAACCGCAGGACTTTGGGTCCATAGGCCGCCACGAGGATAGGCAAGCGGCCACGCGCCCATTTGATCTGTATGGGCCCGGTACAAGCCTGGGTAGTCTGACCGGTGGCCAGCGTACGTATCTCGTTGATGGCTTGCTCCGTCGTTGCCAGCGAAGCGGGCTTCTTCCCCATGACGCGTACAGCGCTATCACCGCGACCAATGCCCATAATCATCCGTCCACCCGAAATTTCATTCAAGGTGGCAAACACGCTGGCAATGACGCTGGAATCACGTGTGATGGGATTGGTCACACAGGTCCCTAGTCGCATATGCGTAGTATTGAGGGCCATCATGGTGAGCAATGGATACGGCTCCATCCAAAGCAGGTGTGAGTCGAACAACCAACCATAGGAGAACCCCTGCGCCTCAGCCATACGCGTCAGCTCAACGATATGGCTCGACGGTGGATCGGGTTTGAGCGTGATTCCGAACTCGATCATGGGATTTATTGCTCTCTTTCTCGTTCTCGCAAGCAAAGCCGGTACATGTTGGCGACGTTGAAACTGTTCTTGCCTTTGCTTCTGGTTACCAGAGAGGTTTGGGATTTTTCCAGACAGACGTATTTTAATGCATACGTACCAATGTATCTAATGAGGTTTTTTTACCTTATTGTCATGGATGAAAAGTATGATACAAGAATGTTCTGATAGGTGTGAAGTGATAAGAGTAAGTCGGTCAACAACTAAGTACGGAGGAAAACAAAAATGGCATCTCTACTGGATTTGACCAAAGAGCGAGACAAGCATATTGATCACCATTTACGCAAACATCAGATTGTCTGGCTGATCTCGGTCCGTCCTGATGGACGTCCCCATGCAGTTGCAGTCTGGTTTTTGTGGGATGGCGAAACGTTCCTGATATTTAGCAAGCCCAATAATCAGAAGGTACGCAATCTGCAACGCAGTGCAAATGTCGTTCTGGCTGTAGACGATACCCACAAAGGTGAAGATCCGGTTACGATTGAAGGAACGGCCACTTTACTGGCACCTGGGGAGATAGATGCAACGTTTGCTGCTTATGTCGAGAAGTACAAAGAAGGTATAAAACAGATTGGTGCGACCCCGGAGCAAATGGCTAAAGAGTATAGCCAGCCCATTCGTATTACGCCAACGCGTGTAATCGTAGTGTAGAGGGGTGCAACTAATTTATTTGTAGAAGTCCCCGATTAAAAGGAATGTTCCTCTCAAGGGAGAGGTCGGTCGTATCTCATAGCTCCCTTAGGGTCAGTGTAGAATCTGGAAGCAGGTGATGAGCTACTCATTCCATCCGAAAAAAGAAAGAGAGCATCAACAAAAAGGGCAATATACTGTATTCAGAACCAGTAAAAGAGGCAGTGAATCTGCCTGAGAAGCCAATCAGGTAATACACCGTAGAAAATATACTTTTACCAGATGCGATTGCCCTGTACGTCCCCTTCATGAGAGCGAAAAAGTGAACGTGTACTATATTGACGAGAAGTCATTCTGTTCTGATCGGCATGATTTTTCTCTCGGTATCCTGCCGAGAGTGTCACCAGAGAATTTCTCTGAGAAATGAGACAAAGATAGCTTCCCCCATTCTTGTCATTAATGACGATCAAGGTATTCTCGGCGTTGAATCAGCACCGCCTCTTGTGCCTCGATCTTGACGAGAAAATCGGCCAAACGTTTGGCGTCAATAGGCGTCCTCGTATGGCTGTGCCGCGCCTGTGCTCGCAGTTCGCTACTTGCCAATGCGATTTCTCGTTCAGAATGCCCGTGCAACTGTCCGTAATATGACGGGGTGATACACTCGACCCAATGGTTGTGAACGAATGCATAGACGTGGCTAATGTCAAAGGGTTTCTTCAAGTCGTTGTTCTTTTTTCTGTTAAGAGCGGAACCTACGCTTGGAGAATGCCTGTTGTAAACATCCATAAATAAGGCCGACTTCTGGATGTTTATTGCAGCTTTTCGCTGCACCATTTGCGCGAAATCTTGAAAACACGATCAAAACCGGGTATGATAAGAAGAGTTCATCCCGTTTGACGAGGCAATGGCCATGCCCAAAAGCAGATGCCTGCACCAAAGGAATGCGATGAAGAAAAGGAAGAGTATCGATGCAGATTGAAGCTAAACTCCAAGCCTTAGGACTTGTGCTTCCCGCAGCCCCCAAGGCCCCACCAGGGATCAAGCTTTCGTTCGCCTGGACACGCATGCACGGCAATCGGATCTATGTATCAGGGCATTCAGCTCAAGCCCCTGACGGCTCATTCCCTGGCCCCTTTGGCAAAGTCCCGACCGAGGTTTCCCTGGAGGCAGCCCAGGCCGCAGCCCGATCCACTGCCCTCTCCATACTTGCCAGCCTCAAGCGGGAACTCGGGGATCTCGATCGTGTGACCGCCTGGTTGATGGTGTACGGGATGGTCAACGCGGAACCCGGCTATGCCCAGACCACCAATGCCATCAATGGGTTCTCGGACCTGATTCTTGAACTGTATGGACCAGAGATCGGGCAGCATGCTCGTATAGCGGTTGGCATGGCGACCTTGCCCCTCAACAATGCCGTCACCATTGCCGCAGAAGTGGAGTTTGCACCCTAATCTGTTGAGTCAGTATGTTAGCTGTGCTCCTCCCGTTGCAGCGAAGATCGGAAGTGCTCCAGAAAGGCAAGGTACTCAGCGACCTGGGCCTCCAGTTTTGCAATGGTGATGCCACACTGCATATGTTCTTGCAAGAGCTTGTGATAGCGCTGTTCTAATTCTGCTTGTTCGACCCGTGCGTGCTGTTCTCTAAATAAGCATCATATTCCAATTACCCAATTAATAACAGCTGCAAGTATGCTGAGCAATAAAAACGACTTGAACTTACGCTTTTTAAGCAGAAATATTCAGGTCGTTTTATCGTACAGATAGGCTTGTGAAGCGGATGAACATTCTGGAAAGAGAGGAAAATTTCACCGCCATCACTTACATTTCACAGACTACCACAACTGTATGAAGCAGCTTCTAGAGAGGATTGTTAGCGGAGTCTAATTAGGAAACCGAAGCGTATTCAAAATGGGGCTACGAGCCGATGTATACATGATATGTTCGCCGTAGAGCTTCGGTGCTCGCGGTTTTTTCTTTCTTCAGAGAGAGCCCAACCTGTATGAAAAGCCGCTTCACGTAAAAAAAGGTTCCAAAAAACCTTATTATATACCATCGGT
>DATAYF010000380.1:0-5660 GCA_036272735.1 Ktedonobacteraceae bacterium | reverse complement strand
GGTGGCCAGCGTTTGCGAGAGCCTCGCATCCAGGTGCTCGGCCAGCCAGGACACACGCGCAGCTTTGGCGTAGGAGTGGAAGGCATATTCGCAGAAGCCTGACTTTTGCCGCACCGCCGCGAAGGCGGCCTGTCGCTCCTGCTTGTGGGAACGAGGGATGGCGCGAGCAGCGAGCCACGCTGGATCGGCCCGCATGCGACGGAGCCGTTTTTGCCCTTCGGAAAGGAGCGCATTGTAGAGGTGTCTGCCGGCTTCCAGGTGGGCGCGCAGGCGTTTGGCCTGCCCTTCGTCGACGACCAGAGGCAACTCGAGCAGAAAGGTCGGGGTCTGCTGGCTTTGCTTGCTGGTCTCCTGCCTGGGAGTGGTATGCTTCGTGCGCTTTGGGTGCTGCCGTACCATCCGTCTGCCTTTCTGATCGAGGAACCTCTGTTCTAAGCAGAACGAATCGAGGCGCACGTGTCAAGCGTTTCCCTCGATTTCAAGCGGTCCAGGGCCTCGCGCCCCTCCCACACAAGGAACGGCGCTGCATCCCCCGCTTGAAACACGGGGGCTTTCGCGCTCGGCCCTCTGTAAGTTCCTGAACAGGGTTGTCACCCAAGGAAGCAGAGGTACATCGAGAACGAATGCACCTCTGCTTGGCATTCTCGTTTTAGGTGCGTAGGGAGGAGTGCGGCGCGAAACTCTGTCTATGTATCTATAATGCACAAAAACGGCTTTTTTGCAACGGTCCGGCTAGCGCTCAGCGTGATTATAACGTAATATAGATAGATATGAAAAATAAGCACCACCATTGAGGTATTTTTACGTACCCATACTGTAAGGACAGAGGACTCACCTTTGTGAACGCGAGGAAGATCGAGGCGCAAACGAACCACCAACTAGCGAGAGGAAGCAACATGGATCAGAATAATCCAACCTGGAATTTCGAGACGCTCCTGGTACACAGCGGGCGTAACGCCAAACGTAGCGCAGCCACAGGGACACCCACAGTCCCCCCAATTTACGCGAGCACCACTTATTTGCATGAGAACACCGAGACGCTGGACCAGGCTTTTGCGGGAAAAACGTCGGAGGGTGATCCCACCTTCGTCTACGCGCGTCAAGGCAATCCCAACGCGGCGGCACTCGAACAGGCGCTTACGTTGGCTGAGGGCGGTACTGGTGCCGTTACCTTCGGATCTGGGATGGCAGCTATTCATGCCGCGCTACTGGCAGCAGGACTTACGCCCGGAGCCAAAATCATGGTTTCGCGTGATGTGTATGGTCCAACTATCGGCCTGTTACAGAAAGTCTTCAAGGTAACGGGGGTCGAGGTCGTGCTCGCCGACCTCTGCACAGCGGAGGCTGCCACAATTATTCAAAATGCAGAGCCGGATGTCGTTTTCGTAGAAACTATATCGAACCCACTTGTGAAAGTCATTGATCTCGATGCTATCAGTGCGGCGGCTCAATCAGTCGGTGCTGTTTCGATCATCGATAATACATTCGCCACCCCCTATCTTGTCAGACCCCTTGAGCACGGCTTTGATATTGTTGTCCACAGTACGACCAAATATATTGGTGGGCATGGTGATAGCACCGGAGGGGCTGCTATTAGTAGCAAAAATACGCTGCTTGACCAATTGCGTGCATGCGCCATCTTATTAGGTGCCATGCTCAGCCCGTTTGAATGTCACTTGACCCTCCGTGGCTCGCGCACCCTCTCACTGCGCATGGAGCGACACTGTAGCAATGCATTACAGGCAGCGCGCTTCTTACAACAGCATCCAGCAGTCGCACGCGTCTACTACCCTGGTCTGCCAACACACCCACAGCATACGCTGGCGAGCACGCTGCTCTCGCCGGAACGCTATGGGGGACTGCTCTCATTTGACTTAAGAGACCAGTCGCGAGCAGCAGCATTTCGCTTTATGGATAACCTGCAACTCTGCCTGCCCGCAACCTCACTCGGCGACATTTTTACCTTAGTCAGCTATCCCCCCATCTCGTCGCATCGTACATTGACGCGAAATGAATTGAATGCAGCAGGGATCAATGATGGCTGCATCAGGCTCTCGGTTGGCATTGAACATATCGACGATATTCTTCACGACCTGGATCAGGCGCTCAATCGCCTGTAACCCCGGCATACTAACGTGCTATAAGAAACCCGGTCTTTAACATCGCTCACGCCTCACATACATAAAGGAATGGTAATGGTTTCTGGAAACCATTACCATTCCTTTATGTGTTGTGAGGCGTGAGCGATGCCGATTATTTTGTATGCCTGATATATTTGCCAGGCACAATATCAGCCGCTTCGCCGCTCTCGGCGGAGGCCATTACATTCAAGGCATGCGCATTGGCACTGACGATCAAACCGTCGATAACGGAACGTACGCCAGCAAATTTCTTGGCAATTTCTTCGGCGGCCATCTTTTGTTGCTCATTATGGACCACACCGCTCAAACGCACCACCCCTAGCCTGGGATACACACCTATGGGTAAATCGCGTGTGCGCGAGTCGCGGGAAAGCGCCATGGCAAGGTCTCCAGCCAACGTATCATCGCTTACCAGATGATTTTCAATTTCTAGTAAGCCCTGCACCCCCATAGCCTGGTCGCGAACGACATCAGCACGCAGCGAACTTGAAATATTGCCCACCAGGTAGAGTACACTATCGAGCACACGAATGGTCATGCCTTTGAAATCTACGTGCAAAGGCGTCAGATCAAACAGTATCGCTTCCACTTCGCGCTGCAGTTCGCTATCAGAACGATATGGCGGCAGTACTTGCAATGTATTTTCGGGAATGGAAACAGTGAAATGGCCGCTATCAATCTGGGTGATATATTCCTGGCGTAGCAGTGTTCCCATGCCTGGGCGCAAGTGATACGAGACGATATAACCTAATTTTCCAGTTCCTGGTTGCACAGCAATGATAAATAAGGTTCCGCGCCGAGAAGAATCGGCCAGTTGCACAACACTTCTACTATCAAAAAGAGCATCGCCGGGTGCTGTCTGGCTTGCGGTCGCCAAATCGGCACGGGTAATGGAAAGCGTCACGCCTTCGCCAGTTGCGTTGATAACGTTATGAAAGGGAACGTAGACGGTTTTTCCGAAAAGGTGGCCCAATTTGACGCCAATAGAAGTGAGGCAGCGTGTGCCGCGATCAAATGCAACGTGCGTTAACACACCCTCTTCGCCATCAGAACAGAATACTTTACTGCCAAAGTGAAATTTCAGCATTTCAGCAATTGACGTGGTATTTTCCATAAAATCAGCCTCGTGTCTAGAACATTACAATCATTGCCCAGGAACGTGCTACTGCTCCTGGCTAAAGCAAGTGTAGCACGTTCCACTTATGGCTGACAAGCGGTCTCTATGCTCACCTAGCTCTTCCCGGTCTCATCTTTGGTATCCTGCCTGTGCATAGGAATTTTTCCGGGTGCGGGGGCAGCTTTGGAATCGCCATGTAAGCTATCTGTCGTTCTAAACAAGGATGTCGTCCTACCGGCGCTTTGCGATACGCGCGGTCGTGCGGGTGGCTTCACCCCTGAAAACGAAGGAGGGATAGTAGGTCGTTGTGCCAGGTGTATTGGTGTTGAGTTCGGCACCGAACCAGGAGATGAGGTTGGATTTTCCACTCTTTCTTTGAGGCCGAACACGTACAGTAAGCGACCGATTTCGGGAAACTGCTTGCAGGAAGGCGGAAAACGGAAAGCGGCCCCATTACGAGCCTGCTCCACAGAAAAGATCAATTCCTGAAGAGCTCTCGTCAAACGTTGGGCGTAGTCATTGGCTTGCTCCAGGTACATCAAGCGTTCGACCATTAAGTTCAAGCTCGCGGCCAGAGGCAGGAGCGTCCCACTATTCAAGCGGGCACGCGTGCGCATATTTCCATTGGCGATACGAGCCTGGACATCTTTCAGGTGGTTAATCCCTTCTTCTAATTCATTATTCTTTTCGGCAATCTGGCGAGATTGCTCCTCAATTTGCTGATTCGCCGCCCCCAGGCGCTCAAGGGCACTGGCTTGACGGATGGTCAACCGTTCGTTTTCATAGATGGTCAAAATTTGCCGCACGACAACCAGGGCAATCACCAGCATCGTCGCTACCGTTAGCACCGGGCGGTTGGCGAGTTGCAAGGGGTCAGATGAGAAAACATTCAACGTAAGCACTACACAAAGGATACCCAACATGCCATACGTCATTAATTGTGCCAACCCTATCGTTGATCTTTTGGCATGATGGTGCAGACGCTGTTCAATTGTAGCAGCAGAGGTGATTGGCAAGAAACGTCTTGCATACGCTGCCAGCCCGATAGCAAGCATACCCAACGGCCATCCCAGATCTACCCACGTTCCCTAGACATAGACACCGGCATTTTGTTGCAGATTAAAGATAAAATCTGAACTCGCGAAAAAGCACAGACCAACCCCAATTACAATCAGACTAATACGACGTGCAGCCGTCTGGTACAAAGGATCTCGACCACGGAACAGTAAAAGTAAGACACAACACAATAAAGCGATATCGGTTGTAGGATAGTAGAGCCCTAAAGATTTCGCAAGCAGGTTCTGATTGGATGAAAGCGCCAGAGAACCTAACAACACGTACCAACCGATACTGAGCATCGAGCCCATGGTGACTAAGCTATCAAGTACGATGAGTGCTCGCCGTGGACCGCCCCGCGTGGCTGGTAAGAGGAGCAGTCCAATAAAGAAGAGCGGAGGTAAACATACGTAGCCAGCATCAGCCAGCGAAGGAAAGGGGGATTGGTGGATCGCACTGTAGTAACGCCACACACTTTCGCCGCATCCCCACAATATCAGGCCAAGCCCAATCAAGATCCAGGCTAGACGCTCGTTTCCGAGCCAGGGTTCTACTTTCTCATCCTTACTACCGTGCCTCAAAGCGGCGAAAAGCGTCAATGAGCCGCCGATTAAAGCGCTCACGAGCTGCGAAAATTTCCATATGCCTCCGCCTAGATGAAACACTACCGCAAAGACGATGACGATTGCGATAAAAAGCATACCGCCAAGGACGGCGCGTGATTGTGAGCCCATACGTTATCCCCTTCCACATGTTTCACAATAAAAACAGTTCCCTTAAAATCAAGATATTCTGAGTATGCACTCATACGATACCATACTAGAAATTTTCCCTGCTGTATATAGCCCATAATGGATTAGCATATTTTAGAATATTCCCTGTGTATATACGCAATTATTGCTACTTTCTATTTTCCACATAAAAAAACCGGGTTCCTACTTAGTCAAGTAGGAACCCAGTTTGAATCGAATGGCGACGGTGTAATTTACTCGCGGATACCACGAGCGGGCAACGGACGCACCAGCGGACTCATCACCGGCAGCGCCTTCTTGCTGCGTGGCAAGCGCTGGCGCACCAGATAGTCTGGTGCATTCGCCAGGTCATTCTTCTCTAGCGTCACATCCTCACCGAAGCGATTGAAGAAGGACAGCTCGAAGTTCGGTGTCTCGCCTAATGCACCGTGCGGGCACACCTCGACACAATCACCACAGAAGATACAACGATCCAGCGCAAACGCGTAGCGCGACAGCGAACGCTCCGCCATCATCAGCGAACCAGTCGGGCACACCTGCACGCAGGCACCACAGGAGACACAATCGGTATCGTGCAACGACACATTGAACGGC